>JANOSQ010001090.1:0-1608 GCA_031415915.1 Fimbriiglobus sp.
AATACAGATCGGGGCAACGACTGGCGAAATCGGACACCCCGTCGAGTCGGAGGGTGAGAACTCCGCCGGGTTCTATCCGCAAGCTCGTCATGCCCCCCTCCGAATCGTCGAGATAGCTCATGCAGTCGATCCACGCATTCACGTTCCGCCCATAGAAATCCGGGAATCCGAACACCTCGGCAAACAGGCTGTGGAACGATTCCCAATGAGTGATGCGGCTACAATCCAAACGCACCACAGCCATATAGGAGCCCCTAAATCCACCACATCAGTTTCACCGCGATGGCGATCAGCACCACCCCGGCGACCATCATCGCGGCGAGCCGCAGCGTCTCTTGGCTCGACCGTCGGGCCAACAGCCGGTTCAACTCCCGCTGATCGCCAGATTCAATCGCGCTCTGAATCGCTACTTCATAGCGACCCTCGGGATAGTCCTTCGCTTGCTCTTCGCTCAGGCAGCCCGCCGGCAGTTTCGCGGGTGGCTCCGGCATCGCCCAGATGCTGAAGCCGAGTTCGTCCGAAAACGCCAGCGTCGCGGGCCAGAGTTCGCCCCGGCTCCGCGTCGGCAGCATTTGCCAGATCGTCCGAATCGCCGCATCGCTCGACTGGGAGCGCTTCAAACAAATGCGCCCGCCATCGATCAGCGCTTGGGTGCTCCCCAGCAGGAACGGGCCGTCGCCGGCTTTCAGCAGCGCGTCGAGATCTTCGACCCGGCGCGGTGGCAACGGTTCGGCGGGCCAAGAGAGTACCGGGAGTTCACCGCGGTTCGGCCAGTCGGGGGGGAAGTGCTCGGCGATGGCGAAGGGGGCGCCCAAGGCGCTGTACAGCGGTTGACCGAGGATCAGAAAGTGGAATCCGAGGATACCCGAGGGCAGGTCGGCCACTTGCACCACGGCCGCGTGCGTGTTCCCGATGGGCAAGGCGAAGAGAGCGGCTGACACGGCGGTGTCAGCCGGCTTCGCCCCGAAGCGAACGACCACCAGCCGCGCGGCTTCTTCCCACGCGAAGGGGAACCCCTCCGATTTCGCCACGGTGCGCGGGCCGCCCGGCTCCGCGGCGAGAAGCGCTTGCTGAATCGAGAAATCGAAAGCCATGGTGATCCCGGGTTCAGGCGTTCGCCAGCACGCGCAACTCGCGCGGCAACGGGAACTTGACGTGCTCTTCGCGGATGACGCGGTTCTCCACGGTCGCGCCGAATCGATCTTTCAGGAACGCGATGCAATCTTGCACGTGCTCCTCCGGCGCGCTCGCCCCGGCGGTCACGAGAACGGTATCGTCCGGTTTGAACCAGTCCGACCGCATCTCGGCCACGCGGTCGATGAGATGGGCCCTGAGGCCTTTTTGGCGGGCGATCTCCGCGAGGCGGTTGCTGTTCGAGCTGTTCTGGCTGCCGAGGACAATGACGATGTCCACTTCGGGCACCAGTTCGGTCACCGCTTCTTGGCGGTTCTGCGTGGCGTAACAAATGTCGTCTTTGCTCGGCCCGACGATCTGCGGATACTTCGCCCGCAACGCCGCGATGATCCCTTTAGTTTCGTCCACGCTCAGGGTCGTCTGCGTGAGGAAGGCCAGCTTCGCGTCGGCGGGGAGCGCCATCGCGAGTACATC
>JANOSQ010001091.1:0-13244 GCA_031415915.1 Fimbriiglobus sp.
GTTGGGAGTTCTGTCACCAGGTGCGTCAGCGAAGCCCACGGGTTAATGCCGTGACTCTCCGTCGAGGCGCACAGGCTCAGTGGCACGGCCGCGGGCTTCAGCCCACCGTCCCCGGCGGCGGCAGCCGCTCGTCGACCGCGACGGGGAGCACCCGCACCGCGGCTTACTCCTCGGGTTCGGGGGGGTTCATCGGGGGCGGGTTCATGCGCAGGTCGGCCTCGTCGGCCAGTTGCTCGGCGCGTTGCCGGCCGCGGCCGGAGAGGCCCCTTCGGCTTTGGCCTGGAGCCGCCACGCGATCCGCTTGACCAGCCACGCTTTGTTGCGGCCGTTGGTCTCTTCGCCGAAGACCTCGCCGTAGCGTTGCCTCAGCTGCGTCGCGGTCATCCGTTCCAGTGCGGCGAACTCGCGTTCCCACTTCATCGCCTTCATGGATCAACTCCTTGTGACTCGGGGTACTCGGGTGCGTCAACCGGCGTGGACAGTGAGCGACTTGTCCGGGACAGCTTCAAGGGTCGAAAACGATGCTGAGGACGGAATTCTGGAGGTGGCTTTAAAGACGAGCGCGGCGCAGTCGCGAAGTCTGCGCAGTCCGCGCGCGAGGAGGCCGGCGACAACACGACGAGCGCCTCCGCCTGTTGGAATCCGTCGCAGTTCACGCCAACGACGCCATCCTCATCACCGACGCCGAGCCGATTGACTCGCCCGGCCCGCGCATCCTCTACGCCAACCCCGCCTTCCTCCGCACGACCGGGTACACGCTGGCCGAGGTGATCGGCCAATCGCCCCGCATCCTCCAGGGGCCGGAGACCGCCCGCGAGCCGCGCGACGCCATCCGCAAAGCCCTGAAGCGGTGGCGGCCCGTCGTTGTCGAGCTACTGAACTACCGCAAAGACGGTTCCACTTTCTGGGTGGAGCTGAGCATCGTGCCCGTGACGGACACGGCCGGTTGGTACACCCACTGGGTGTCAATCCAGCGAGACATCACCGGGCGGCGGGAAACCGAGCAGGCATTGCGGACCGCCCGCGACGAGGCCGAGGCGGCCAACCAAGCACACAACGATCGGCGGCCGCATCCTCTCCGGGGCGCGCTTCCCGGTCTTGCAAATGGCCGAGACGGTGGCCCTCTCCCATCACGAGCGCTGGGACGTCAGTGGCTACACCCGGCAGGCCTCGCGGGCGAGGCCATCCCGATTGCCGGTCGAGTGGTAACAGTGGCCGACGTCTACGATGCCCTGACCCACGCCCGCCCCTACACGGGGCAGACGGTCACGAAGTGGCGGAAGGCGTTGGAGGTGCCCTTGACGAATGAAGGGACGCACCGGCTGCGGAGCGAATACACCGGAAGAGTGGAGCGTCGAGGCCCGCAAGAAGCCCCACGCGAAGAACGGCGACCCCGACCGTCGGGCCAAGATCGCGGCGGCGAAGCGTGGTGTCCCCCGGCCGTGGTCGGTCATCAAGAAGCTGATCGACGCCAAGACGGGAACGAAGCACACGGCCGAGGCGAAGGCGAAGATGAGCGCCGCCCAAAAACGGCGTGGGACGCGACCCCCGAAGGCGGGCCGGGCCTGGACCGCCGAAGAGGACGAGGCCGTGCGGACGATGTCGCCCCGAAGGCCGCGCTCGCGACAGGGCGGACGCTCAGCGCCGTCTACTCGCGCCGGGCAGATTTGAAACTGGCTAAGCACAGAGTCTAAAGTGGCAAAGTCGGTTCTGGAGAACACCATGTGCGGCCGCTTCACATACCTCGACCCGCCGAAAGTAGCGGAAGAGTTCCGACTATCACTGCCGCCCCCCGAGCTCGCGCCCCGCTACAACGCGGCACCGATCCAAACCATCGCCGTGGTCGCTCTCAAACGCGGTGCGGGCGAACGCGAGTTGGCTTTGCTGAAGTGGGTTTTGGTGCCGAGTTGGGCCAACGACCCGACGGGGGGCCGAAGCCGATCAACGCCCGCGCGGACTCGCTCTTCAAAACCACGTTTCGCGATGCATTTCAGTCGAAGCACTGCCTCATCCCAGCCAACGGCTTCTATGAATGGGCTATGGTGGGGAGCAGGAAGCGCGCGACCCACTTCCGCATGAAGGATCGCTCGCTATTCGCGTTCGCCGGGTTGTGGGAGTTTTGGACGGACGGTACCGAGAAACTGGTGACGTGCTGCATCATCACGACCGATGCGAATGAGTTGGTGGGGACAATCCACAACCGGATGCCCGTGATCGTGCGTGAGCCGCCTGCCCCAGCAGCATGATGTGGTCAACGGTTGTCAATCACGCAGTCGCCTGCCGCAGCCGATTCGGTAAGACACTCGCCGCCGAAGTCACTTACCGGGTTTGGGGTCGTAGCCGGCGGGCTTGGTTGTGGAGCGGGGGGTGGGCGGGGGCGGGGTGACGCCCGCGGCCCGCATGGCGCGGTGGATCGCTTCGATCGTCTCGGCGGAGGGCTTGAAATTACCAGGGCGGAACCCTTCCGCGATCAGCAGCGGGGTCCAGTCATATTTGTTCTTCTTGTTCCAGACCTCGATCTTCGCCCCCTTGTCGGCGAGGAACCGAACCATTTTCGGCAGGCTCTTGTAGGCGGCGCCGTGCATGGCCGTTTCGCCGTTCTTGTCAACGGTGTTCACGTCGGCCTTGTGGGTCAAGAGGTATTCGACTGCGGCGAGGCACTCGGTTTCGGTTCCGGCCTCCTCGTCCGGCGCGAGCGTGCCGACACCGGCGGCGGCCATGAGCGGAGTGCAGCCGTCCTTATTCGCGAGGAGCGAGTCCGCGCCCAGTTCCACGAGGAGTTTCATGTACGGGAGATCGGCCGTCTTGGACGCTAGCAGAAACGCCGTCGCGTCGGCCATGTTGATCTTGCCCTTCCCGGACACGCTTTTGCCCAGCTTCGCGTTGACGTCGGCGCCGGACTTCACCAGTAGCCGGGCGAATTGCAAGCTGCTCAAGTTGCCGGAGCCCGCGGGCGGTGGTTGGCCGTCGGGGTCGTCTCCACGGCTCGGTTTGCGAACCCACGTCAGCGTGTGCAAGGGCGTGAATCCGGACCGTAGGTCGTTCGGGTTCGCTCGGGCTTTTAAGAGGACCGCCGCGAGTTCAAAGTGTCCGTTCTCGATCGCCAAGATCAATGCACTCGTCCCATTCTTCGGCGTTGTTCCGCCACCCTTCTCGGTTTCGATGGCTTCGTCCGCGCTCACCCCCGCTTTGAGCAGGGCCTTGACCGCCTCGATCCGTCCTTCCCGCGCCGCGAAGAGCATCGGCGTGAATCCGGACGTCAGTCGGGCTTTCGGGTCCGCGCCGGACTCGATGAGCGCCTCGATGACCGCAGCGTGTCCCTCGGACGCGGCCCACATCAGCGCGGTCTGACCGTTTTTCTCTTTCGCATTCACCTTCGCGCCGGCCTTCAGCAGCGCATGAACCGGACCGATGCGGCCAGTGCGCGCGGCGGTCATCAGCGCGGTCTCGCCGCCCCGCAGCGTCGCATTGGCGTCCGCGCCCGCGACCAATAGCGCCTCGATCAATTGCGTATTGCCGTTCGTGCAAGCGAGCGAGAGCGGCGTGACGCCGTAGCGGTTCTCGACATTCGCCTTTATCCCGGCTTCGATCAATAGCTTCGCGATGTCTGCTTCGTCGTGGTAGGCGGACCAGTGCAGCGCGGTCATGCCGTCCGCTTGGGCGGATTCGGCATCGACGCGGTTTTTCAGGAGCTTCCGGACGCGGGCCCAGTCGCCCTTCTCGGCCGCATCCGCGAGTGGGGTATCGGCCGCGTTGGCCGGTGACAGACCCGGCGCGCACAACACAATTGCCGAGGCTGCGACGGTGAACCTGAAATCGAAGACCATCGCTCGCTCCGATTCAAAGACTGAACAAACCGTCCACCTTGCCGCTACTATCGGCGAACTTGTCGAGGCGGACGCCAACCTTGTCGAGCAGCGTCAAGTGCAGGTTAGCGAGCGGGGTCGCCTTGGCGAAGCGGATGTGCCGCCCGCCCTTCAAACCGCAGGCCGCCCCGCCCGCGACGAGGATCGGCAGGTTGGTGTGGTCGTGGACGTTCGGGTTGCCCATTCCACTGCCGTAGAGGACCACCGAGTTGTCGAGGAGTGTGCCGCTGCCATCTTTGGTCGCTTTGAGTTTGCCGATGAACTCGGCGAACAGCGAGATGTGGAACTGGTTGATCTTCGCCATTTTGGCGACCTTCGCCGGGTCGTTGCCGTGGTGCGACAGGAGGTGGTGCGGGTCGGCGACGCCCACTTCGGGGTAGGTGCGGTTGCTCGTCTCGCGCGCCAGTTGGAACGTGATGACCCGGGTGACGTCACCCTGCCAGGCCAGCACCTGCAAGTCGAACATCAGTCGCGCGTGATCGGCGTACGACGCGGGCACGCCGATCGGTCGGTCGAGATCTTTCAGCGGGTTCTCCTTCACGCTCTTCGCCGCCTTCTGGATGCGCCGCTCGACGTCCCGAACGGATTCCAGATACTCGTCGAGTTTGGCCCGGTCCGCCGGACCGAGCGTCTGGCCGAGGCGGTCGATGTCATCCTTGACGAAGTCCAAGAGGCTGGCGCGGCGGCGCAGTGCGGCCTCGCGGTCGGCCTTGCTCCCCCCCTCGCCGAACAAGCTTTCGAACACCAGTCGCGGGTGCGCCTCGGCCGGCAGCGGAGTTGTGGGAGACGACCACGACAGGTTGTTCTGGTAGACGCAGGCGAACCCGTTGTCGCACTGGCCTACGGTTTGGAGCATGTCCATCGCCAGTTCGAGCGACGGCAGTTGGGTTTCGCGCCCGAGTTGCTTGGCGGCGATCTGATCGACCGTCGTGCCGAGGTAGTAATTGGTGCTCTCGGTGTGCTTCGCGCGGGCGCAGCTCAGGAACGCCGCGTTCGACGTCGCGTGGGTGCCGGGGTAGGCGTTCTGCAACTCCATGTTCGTCAACACGGTGATGTCATCTTTGACCGGGGCGAGCGAACCGAGAATCGGCGAGAGCTCGTCGAGTTTATCCTTGCCGGGGGGCGTCCAGCGCGTGAGGTCGCACCCCATCGGCATGAAGACGAATCCCAAACGGCGCACGGGGGCGGCCGGCGTCGCCGCTTGGGCGGTCATGGCCGGAATCATCGCGTCCAAAAGCGGCAGTGCGAGCGAGGCCCCGACGCCGCGGAGGAACGTCCGACGGGGCAGCGACTTTTTCGTGATGATCATGGACTCTTCCTCATCTGAAACGGGGTGCTGAGGACGATGGCCTCGATCAGAGCGGAGAATCGGTAGTCCGCAGCCTTCGCCGAACTCACAACTTTGCGGACGGCGGGGGCATCGTAGGTCTCGATGCCGCGGCCGAGGGCGTACGTGAGCAGTTTCTCGGTGAGCGTACCGACGAAGATTTCCGGCCGCTTGAGCAAGCCCGCTTCGAGTCCGGCGGCGCCGTCGAACTTGCTCCCGTCGGGCAGCCCGCCCGAAGTGTCCACCGGCCGGCCCTCTTCCGTCGTTCGCCAACGGCCGACCGCGTCGAAGTTCTCCAGGGCGAAGCCGAGCGGATCCATCGAATTGTGGCAACTGGCGCAGACGGCGTTGGCGCGGTGCTGGGCGAGCCGCTCGCGCACCGGGAGGGTCGCGGAGACGACATTGTCGTCGAGCGCCGGGATGTTCGGGGGTGCGGGCGGGGGCGGCGTGCCGAGCAAGTTCTCGAGTACCCATTTGCCGCGGATCACTGGGGACGTGCGCGTGGCGTACGAGGTCACCGTCAGGATGCTGCCGTGCCGCAACAGCCCGCCGCGTTGGCCGTCGGATTCAACCGCGACGCGGCGGAAGCGCGGGCCGTATATGTGGGGAATGCCGTAGTGCTTCGCGAGTCGCTCGTTCAAGAACGTGTGGTCCGGCTTCAGCAGGTCGAGGACGCTGCGGTTGTCACGCACCATCTCCTCAAGGAGCATCTCGGTCTCGCGGCGCATCGCTTGCCGCAGATTGTCGTCGAAGTCGGGGAAGAGCCGTCCGTCCGGCGTGATCGAGTCGAGGTTGCGCAGGTGCAGCCACTGCGAAGCGAAGTTGGTCACCAAGGGTTGCGAGCGCAGGTCGGCGAGCATCCGTCGCGTTTGTTTGAGAAGCCCGTCGGGCTTGCGCAGTTCGCCGCGCTCCGCCGCGTTCAGAAGTTCGTCGTCGGGGATACTGCTCCACAAGAAGAACGACAGCCGGGTTGCCAACTCGAAGTCGCCGACGCGATACGCTGTTCTCGGCTCGATCCCGCGAGGGTCTTGTTCGACCCGGAAAAGGAACTCGCGGCTCACGAGGACGGCGCTAACCGCCGCCTCGATCCCGGCGTCGAAATCCAACTCTCGCCGAGCCTCGCGGTAGAGCGGCAGGATTCGCTTGAGGTCCGCGTCCCCGATGCTACGGCGGTACGCCCGACGCATGAGCGCAGAAAGAATTTGTTTTGCGCAGGCCTCCTCCTCGTCCACCGACTTCGGCCGGGCGACGAAGATGAGCCGGCGGCTGGGCGTGTCGCCCTGCCCCTTAGCCCCGAACGGGCCGGTGATCGACACTTGATACACCGCGGGCGAAAGCCTCGGGTGGCGGTGGAGGTTGAAACGCGCGTTGTAGGGTTGCCGGGTCGTTTCCAGAAGCGACGACGACTGCTTCGGAAATGTTACGCCCAGATCGTGGGGGCCGGCCTTCGCCGAGACGCGGACTTTCAAATGGGCATCCACGTTCGGGTGGTCCTTGCCATCCGGCGGGGGCTTCACCGTAAACGATTTGACGCGATCCCGGTCGAGCAACACTTCGAGTTCGTGCGGCTCGTGGAGTCCCTCGACGTGTTCGTTGCGGTCGCGGGCCAGCCGGATTTGAATGTCGTACTCGCCGTCCTGTGGGAACGTGTAGCGGAGGAGCGTGCCACCCCGCGTCCCGACGGGCAAGCCCTCCGCACGGTCCTCCTGCGTGATGTCCGCCCGAACGCGAATCGTGTCGCCGTCGGGCGACCGGCGCGTACCTCCGACCGCCAACCGGCTGATTTTCTGCGACGCCGTGATGTAGCGGTCCAAGAGCGTCGGCGAGAGTCCGCCCACCGTCACGTTGTCGAACCCGTGACTGGATTCGTCCGCCGGCAGCAGCGTCGCCGCGTCGATGTGGATCCCCAACAGGTCGCGGACGGAGTTCTGATATTCGGTGCGGGTCAACCGGCGGATCGTCTCGGTCCGTCCGGGATTGGGCTTCGCGGCTGCCGCGCGATCGAGGGTGGCCTCGAGTTGAGAGACGGCGGAGGAGTAGGTGTTTTCATCCGGACGCTTTTTTCCGTCGGGGGGCATCTGCCGTCCGCGCAGCCGGCGGACGACTTTCTCCCAAGCTTCCGGGTGTTTGCCGACGTCCCCATCCACGACGGCCGCTAGGTCGAACCCGCCCTTGGCCTCCGCACCGTCGTGACAACTCACGCAATACTGCTTCACCACTACCGCCGAAATTCCTGCCGGCTCCGCGCCGAGCGTCTCGCCTATTAGCAACAGCGCTGTGGCCGCGGAAACGACGAGGGCAATCCCGTAGCGCATCATGGTTGTATCTATCTCGGTCGATTGGCCCGCGGCCCCCCTTTGGAGCTCCCGTCGCGACGCTACTGGTCGAGTCTAACCGCCTACGGTGCGGTTGCAAGCGTATTCTCCGAGGGATGTTAACGAAGGCACTACCCGTTCGGGGTGAGCTTCGCGATTCGTTCGGCGAACGCCGGCCACTTGGCGACCAACGGATCGCGGGTGCCGCGGCGGTAGTCGGCGTAGTCGAAACCGGGGGCCATGGTCGAACCGATGAGCGTGTACCCGTGTGGCCCGGCGGCGGGGGTGCTGCCCTGCCAAACTTCGGCGGGGATCGCCACTTGCGGCTCTTGGCCGTTCGCCAAATCAATGCCGAGGATGCGGAGTTCGCCGCGGCCGTCGGGGTGGAGCAGCAGCGTTTCGAGCGGATCGCCGGCGTAGTAGTGGAACAATTCCTCGCCCGGCAACCGGTGCATCTCGGAGACCGCCCCGGCCGTGAGGAGGTAGTAGATGGCGGTCGATGTCGAGCGATCATCGCGGTGGGCCGGCAACGCGGCGCCCGGCAGTGTGAGGCCGCTGCGGTGCGTCTCGCGGAAGTGCCCGCCTTCGATGGGGTGCGGTTGCAGGTTCAAAAGCAGGATGACGTCTTCGGCGCGGAGCATAGCATCACTCCTGAATGACGAGCAAATACCCCAGCGACACCTGCTGGCCGGTTCCGGTTTGCGCGGTCACGACCACCGGAAGCGGTTCGAGTGGGAAGTCCGCGGGCACGTTCCACACGAGATCGCCCCCGTCCCAAGCGGCGCCGGCGGGGGCGGCGCGGATGTGAACGGTGGCGTCCGCCGGCGTGCTCAGCGCGAACTTCGCCCGGTATGTCTGTCCGCGCTTCGCGGTGCGACTCGGCTCCGCGGTGAACTTCAACGGGTCGTTCGGCAACCCGGCTTTCTGCGCGCGTGGCGTCCGATCGGCTTGCGGAATCGGAGCGGATAAATTCGGTGTGGCCGGCGCCGTCGTGAGGACTTGAACCGTGAAGCGCTGCTTCGCCGCGACTTTCGGCTTCAACTGCGATTCGGCCGCGAGTTCGATGGCCACGTCCCCTTCCGGCGCGGAGTCGGGCACTTCCCAGACGATCGCTTTCCCTTCGACTTGCATGGCCGCCGGAGCCGTGTCGAGTCGGAAGGTGGCGTCTTTGAAGTTGCTCAGCAGCTTGGGTTCGTACCGGAAGGTGTCGCCGCGAACCGCGACGGCGGGCGGCGCTCCGGCGAAGAGGAGATAGTCGGCCCCCGGCTTGGCGAGTTCCTCGCTCAACTTCACCCGGCGCCAGTGGATCGTCTTGCCGTCGGCACCGAGGTGGACGAACGCCTGCGCGGAAGGGATGTAGAACGCCCGTCGATCTTGCTCAAGCCCAACGGCATCGGCGAAGTCGACGATGTCCTTAACTTCGGCGCGTTGCACGTGGCCTTCGCCGATGAACGTCAGCGTCGCCACTTTGCTCCCGCCCTTGTCGGCGATCTCGAAGAACCCGTTTCCTTCCGCCACCGGGAACCGCGTCGTTTTCGGATCGGTGTCGAACGCCGTCAGCCCTCCGTCGCTCGTCGGGAACGCGGGGCTGCCGATGGAAATGGTTGTCGGCCCGATCACGGGATTGGCACCGATTAATTCCAGCCGGTCGACGCGGAAGTTCTGTTTGCCTGCGGCAATCCCGCCGAGCAAAACGCGCCCGTTGGCGGAAGCTCTGAGATACGCCCGGTCCACCTTGAAGTTGCCGGTGAAGACGCCGGCGGTCTTTTTGAACGGGGCGATCTCCGCCTTCCACTCGATGGGCTGGAACGTTTCGGGGTTCAACAGTCGGAGCCTCACAGCACCCTTGTCGGACGCGAGCAAATAGATCGGCCCACCCGACGAATGCCCTGCGACCAGTGCTTTCGGGTCGCCGTACAGATCTCCGTTGAGTTCGGTCCGTTCGTGCTTCAGTGTGCTCAGGTCGAAACGGCTGATCGATGCACCCGCCGGGGAGAGTACGATGGCGTGGTTCGCCGTGCTCGCGATGAGCGAATCGCGATCGGGCATTGGCAGGTAGCCGAGCACCTTCGCCGCGGTGACATCGAAGACCGCAATCAGCTGAGCCGAGGGGGCCGGGAAGAGAATGAAACGGGCATTCCCGGCCAGCACGCCGTGGGAACTCGCCCCCGGCAGCGGTGCCGCGGCCGTGGTCAGCGCCGGATCGCTGCTCAAGCGAAAGTTCCCGCGCGGGGGAAGCCAGAGGCTGCTCACGGGCACCGGCACCAACTCGGGATCGCGCGCCTTCGGCTTGTCCGGCGTCGGCGTCGCCTCGGTCACGACTTTCGTCGGCGACGGTTCCGTTTTCGGCGTCTTGCGCAAGCCCCGGGCGATGGCGTACACGATGAACGTCACGGCGAGGAGGGACAGCACCATGAACGCGAGGACGACGAACAGGGCGCAACCGAACTTGGGCTTCGGCCGCTCGATCTGATCTTCGTGCGGCGGTACCGGCGGGTGCGATTGGATGGGTGGAACCCACCTCGGCTTCGGCGCGACGGGGAGCATCACCGGTGCGGCCCGCGGTTGTACGACGGGAACTTCGGCCGCATTCAGCACAGGGGCGGCGCGGGCTTGGACGACCGGCACGGCCTCGGGGAGTTCGTCGAAGGTCGTCAGCAGCGAACCCTCGCCCGGCGTGAAGCCGGCTTGCTCGCCGGGCGGGACGATCGGTGCCACCGCCGGCTCCTCCGGCTTCATGAGCTTGCCGCATTGCTGGCAGCGCTCGGCCGGCAGGGCGGTGGTTTCGTCCAGCAACGCGCGGTCGCAAAGCAGGCAGCGCAACTCGGGCAGACTCACGGGCACACTCGGTTACGGGGGTGGCGGCTTGGGGGTCGACGCGCGATCTTCGGGCCGCGGCTTCGGGTTCGGCTTCGCCCCGCGGAACAGGGGCGGGGCCGGCTCCGCTTTCGGCGGCGGCAAGCCCGTCTCCAGGCTCGACGATTCGATCAACGCGGGATCTTCCGTCAGGGATTTATACTCGACAATCGGCGCTGCGCCCCCCGGCTTTCGCTCTCCGGCCTGCGAAGGGTCGATCGATTCGGCTTCCTCGCTCGCCGCGCTGGTGGGTGTCGCCGGCGGTTTTTGCATCGCCGTGAGCAACACCGCGCCGATGCCGAAGGGGACGATGAGCGCGAAGAGCAAGGCCATCGCCGGGAAAAGTCCGATCCCCCGCGAGGTGGCCCGCTGCTGATTCTGAAACCGTAGCGGCAGCGAATCGACTTCGCGCTCGGCCGGGGCCGCGAGCCATTCGGCTCCCGGTTCGGCGACCGGAATCCCGGCGGCGAAGGTCGCCCCGCACGCGGTGCATACGACTGCGGAGGTCGCAGCGGCATCCGGGATTGACAGACCCCGTCGGCACTGCGGGCAATCCAACGCGATCACTTGAGTTCCACCTTCGCCGTTTGGCCCGAGACAACCGTGGCCTCGCCCCGGTAGACTCTCGCCCCCGTCCGCAGGGAGACATCGTAGGTGCCCGGCGCCAAATTCTTGAGGTTCGCTTTGCCATCGACGACGTTCGCGTAGGCATTGAGCGCCCCGCTGATGGAAGTCGTGAAGGTGCCGGTCGGGTCGTCCAGATTCAACCCCGCTGGGATGGCCTGCACTTGGCCGCCGACTTTCGCGGCGATGGTCACTTCCAACTGGCCGGCCGCGGCGCTCGGAATCGCGAGTGGGGCATCGAGGGTGGTCTCGGGGCCGACATCGACGAGCTTCCACCCCGCCGGGCCATCGTCGAGCCGAGCGAGGAGGAAATACTTGCCCGGGGGGAGGCTGGCGCAATCGTACTCTTCGCCCATTTTCCCCGGTCGCAGGCTGGCAACGCGCGGGGCGAAGCTCGTCGAACGCGACGAGAAGAGACCGCCCTCGTCCTTCAACTGGCTGCCGACACCGTCCGAAATGGGTTCGCCACCCGCGGCGGGCAAGCCCGCGTACCGGAAGGTGAGCGATTGCTTGGGCTTGCCCGCGTGCGTGATCCGCCCGGCGATGTACGGGCGATCGTCCGCCGCGGGCGGGTCGTCCAATTCGCGGTCGTACGTGGCGCTGAAAGTGCCCGCCAAGAAGCTTTTGTCCGCATCCGGCAGGCTGAGGTAGATGCTCCCCGCGATCTTGCCGTCTTTGCGCGGGGCGAGCTCGAGCGTGAGGGCGTAACCATCTCCGGTGAACTCGGTCTTCGGCAGGTCATCGCCGCGCCGTTGCGAAATGTGCAGGCTAGGAACGGCCGCCTCGTGCCACTTCGTGGCGGGAAGGATGGTGACCTTCTTCGCTTCGCTCGGTTTGTAGTCGGCGAAGAAAACCTTGATTTGGAGATCGGCGAAGAAGTCGGCCCCTTGGCGGAAGGTCAACGCTTTGCCCTCGAGGGTGACCCGATCCGGCGTGAATGGCTTGCCGCCGAGTAGGCCCGCGACCGGCTTCTGCGGCACGACGTGCTTGGCCGGATCCATCTCGTGTTGGGCCGCCGGGCTCGGCAGGACAACCGCCGGCCCCGGCTTGGGCGCCGGTTCCGGCGAGGTACTCGGCGTCGATTGACCACACCCGACGAGGGCGAATCCCACGGCGAACAAAAGCAGTGTGCGGTGCATGGGGCTCTCGGGATCGGTGTGGGTGGATGAGGGGTCGAGGCCGGCACTCCCGTTATTCTATCGAACCGGTATCCGCAAATCGGCGCACGCCGCGGTGTGGCTCAATTCCAAATCGAGGGGCACCACGGTCTCCGCGCCGAGCCAGAGCGGGAGCGTCGGCAGCGGTTGACCGACGACGAGCGGGCTGGGCCACGCGAGGAGTCGACCGTCGCCGTTGCGGCCGATCGATCGGTACGACACGGCGGAGAGCGAGCCGACCGCGGGGGGAACGCCGTCGAGTCCGAGCGCGGCCCAAAGATCGGCGCGGAGATCGGCCCGGCGAATCGAAACCGTATCGACGACGACCAACCCGCAGCCGCGACCCAAGTAGTCGGCGCATTTCGCCGCGAACGCCTCCCGGGTCCTCGGCCGATCCTTGTTCCCCGGGCTCACCAGTTCGATCGCCGCCGCCAACCGCGACTCGCCATCGTCGCTGTGAATCTCGCGCGCATCCCATCTTCATCCGGCCATTCGACCGCGACAGCCAAACCCGGTTCGGGCGCTGTCCACGGCTGCAATTCCCCGGACGCGACTACCGCCGAATGGGGATAGTAGACGGTCGCCACATCGATTTCGACCGGTCCCTCGCGGTCCAGGAAAGGCATGGCGTAATAGCCCGTCGGCAGCACACCGGCGTTGAGGAGGCGGGCCATGGCCGCCGCCCATGCTCCGTGAAAGGATCGCCACGGATGCGTCTTATTTAGCGGCGGATGAAAATGATCGAGCAATGGCATGGCCGACTCCGGAAGCGGATGGAGCGATGCAATTATACCACACCGAAGATTCCCATCACCCCGCCCATACCTTCACCGGCATCCCTGCAACGAACTTCAAATCACCCTGCAAGCAGGGCCGTTTGTACTGCTCCGCGGAGCCGCCGCTGCTGGCCAAGCGCTCGCGGTCCCACGTCGCCCAGGCGCCGACCGGGAGCAGAGCCGCGCGAACGGCGCCGAGCCTCCCGCTCTGGCGCTTCGCGGCGTACTCGATGTTCACATCCGCCAGCGCCGCGTCGAGGGCGCTCAATCGAGCGCCGTCCACGGCTTCCGTTTCTTCCAACAGGATGGCGTAGTGCGGTTGC
>JANOSQ010001092.1:0-2050 GCA_031415915.1 Fimbriiglobus sp.
AGGCGGTCGGCGCTTCCCCTTCGATGGCCAGAATCCGGCTCACGACTTCGTCGGCCGTTTGCGGGCGCGAGTCGGCCTTCTTCGCCAGCAGTTGGTGGATCAATTCGGCGAGTGCCACGGGCACCTCCGGGTTCAGGTCGCGCACCGGAGTCGGCTCATCCATGGCCAACGACGTGAGCACTGCCATCACGTTCGCGCCCTCGAAGGGGAGCTTGCCGGTGCAAAGGCGGTAGAGCACGGCGCCGAGGCTGAACAAATCGGTGCGGCCATCGACTTTCTGCCCGCGGCCCTGCTCCGGGGACATGAACGCCGGCGTGCCGATGATGGCGCCGCTCTTGGTCAACTCGTCTTCCGAATCGACCGGCCGAGCGAGGCCGAAGTCGAGCACCTTCACCCGACCGTTCGGGGCTTCGAGCCAGAGGTTGCCCGGCTTGATGTCGCGGTGAACGAGGCCAATTTTGTGGGCCGCCGCGAGTCCCGCGGCCGTTTCCTTGGCGATGCGCAACACTTGCTGGATGCTCGGGGTCCCCTTCTTTTTCAGAAACTCGTCGAGCGGGTAGCCCTGCAAGAATTGCATGGCGATGAACGGCACACCGTCGCGTTCGTCGGCTTCGTAAACGGTGACGACGTTGTCGTGCGTGATCTGCGCCGCGGCGCGGGCCTCGCGCAGGAACCGCTCCTTGGCCGAGGGATTCGCGGCGAACTTCGGGAGCATGACCTTCAGCGCGATCTTCCGCCCGAGCCGCTCGTCGAGCGCGAGGTAGACGGCCCCCATACCGCCGTGCCCGAGTGGCTTCAGCACGCGGTAAGGCCCGAGTTTGCCGATCTCGTCGGGCTGCATGGGCGGGGCGAAAATCGGGGACGCTTCAACGCCGCCGGCCGTTTCGTCGGAGTCCATGGCGACGGAGAGAACGTTGGTCGCCGTGGTTGCAACTGCGACACCGGCAGGAGGTCGGATCGGGGCAGGCATGGCGTTTCACCGCGCGGGGTGTGCTGAAGTGTCCGGATACAGTATCGCGACGAACGAAATGAAGCAAGCCTGCGGGTCTCGGCTGCGGGCCAGTGACTCGACTCACGTTGTTCCAATGGTTCCAATGGTTCCACAGGGGGGTGTCACACATTGGAATGGAATCATTCCGAGACGGGGTCGGGATCGACTTCCAACGCACTCACTCTTTGAACATCGCGGCGGCCTCGGCCATCGCCGCGGGGGCCCCCTCGGGTTTCGTAGCCGATTCCCCCTCCGGTACCGCCCCCTCGACGCCGAGCACGGCTGCGACCGGAGCATGCGGAGCGACGGCGGCATCCCGCTTCTTCTGGTAGATGAAGTAACGCCACAAGAGGAACAAGATGATCGGCACACCGACGATGTAGACCCACGGGTTCTTGGCGTATTGGTGGATCTCGTCCAGCAGGCCCATCATGAACGTGCCGAAGAGGAAGAACAGGCCGACGCCGACGATGCCGTAGATCACGTCGGCGAGGATGAACTTCACGATCGAATACCGGGACGCCCCGGCGATGAGGAAGACGCCGGTGCGGAGCGGCGGCAGGAACCGCGCGAGCACGAGGAGCTTGAAGCCGTGCTGGCGAAAGCGGCCTTCCAGACGCTCGCGGCGCTCCTTCTTGAGGAATCGCTGCACCCATTTCAGTTCGAAGAGCCGCGTGCCCCACCTCCAGCCGACGTCGTAGAGCACGAGATCGTCGCTCAAGATTCCCAAGCTGGTGACGAGTCACGCGAAGGGCCACCAAACTTGGCCGTGGGCACTCAAGCCCGCGGCGTACAAGATGCCGGCTTCTTCCGGGATCGGCGGGAGGCCGATGCCGGCGGGCGGGGTCGAGTCGTTCGATTCTTGGATCGCGTGAGTCACGAACATGGAGAGCTTCCGAAGGGGGCTAGAGCGGATTTCAAGTTGCCGTATCGTGTGTCGTGAAAATGGAAGTCTCCCCTCTCCCGGCTTTGCGCCGCTTCGGAGAGGGGGTTAGCCCGGATATTTCACCGGTCCTGATCGGAGTTGAATGGCGCGGTGGCTGAAGGTTTGGTATGGGA
>JANOSQ010001093.1:0-3070 GCA_031415915.1 Fimbriiglobus sp.
TCGATACCACTTCGCCCTCTTTGGCTTCGAAGATCACGTAGAGCTGGCGGTAGCCTTCCTTCTCCGTGACTTTCGCGTTCGGGTCGAACGGGGCCGCTTTGAACAGGAACGTTCCCGCGATGTCCTGGTACTTGCCTTCAAAGCCGCCGACTTTCACCTTCTCCAACTTGATGGCGTCTTCCTTCTTCATGCCTTCGGGGATCTTGAACTTCACCTCTTGGCGCTTGAGGTTGGCATCGACCCCGCCGCCGCCCGGCGAGACGAACACCGACAACTCCGCGTCTTCCTTGTCCTTCTCCGCCTTGGGCAGTTTGAACTGCGCGAGGCGCATCCGGTTGGACGGCGTTTCTTCTTTCCAACCGGCCGGGGTCGTGCCGGTCAACCCGGCGAATTTCACCGTCGAGCTTTTGTCATCGGCGGCGGCGGCGTAGCCACCGAGTGCGGCCACGGCGAGGGCGAGTACCAATCGTCGCATGGTCAGTTCTCCGAGTCGGGGTTCCGAAGGGCGGGACATTCTATCAGTCGATGGTGAACAGTTCCGCGACGGGGCACTGGAACCCGGGGAAGAGTTCGGGGATTTCGAGCGCCATCGAAGCGGTGTATTTCAAGGCGCGGCCATCGGCGTGGAACACCAGTACGACTTCGGCGCGGGGGTAGACCACGGCCACGGCGCGGGTTCCGGCCGCGAGGTATTCTTCGACCTTCTCTTGGATCTCGCACCCGCCGTCGTTCGGCGACACGACTTCCACGGCGAAATCGGGGGCGAGGTGGAAGTAACCTTCGGGGACTTTACCATTCGGTAGGCGACCGGTGGCCACGAACGAAGCGTCCGGGAAGCGGAGTCGCCTTTGATTGTTCGGCCAGAGGATGTAACCGGTGTCCGAGCTGTAGAACCCGCCTATCCGACTGCCGTGCAGATAGGCGCCCATCAGGCGGATCCAATTCGCGATGATCAATCCGGCTTTGGCTCCCATCGGTCGCTCCACGAGGATGCCGTCCAACAACTCCGTGTGATCCCGGTCGGGATGGCGCGAGAATTCTTCGATGGTCAGCAACGGTGCTTCGGCCAGCAGTGTCGACATTTCACATCCTCCTCGGGGTCATTCTACCCCACCCACGCGGCATCCACGGGGGTGTACTTGGTCAATTCGGCCGGGGCGAACCAAAGGGCGATTTCCGTCGCGGCGTTTTCCGGGCTGTCGCTGCCGTGCACGAGGTTGTTCTGCACGCTGATGGCGTAGTCGCCGCGGATGGTGCCGGGCGGGGCTTTGGCCCCGTCGGTCAGACCCATCAAACTGCGGCCAACCGCCACGGCTTCGCGGCCTTCCAGCGCGACGGCCACCGTCGGCCCACTCGTGAGAAAGCTCAGCAGCGATTCGTAAAAGGGCTTGCCCTTGTGGACGGCGTAATGCTTCTCGGCGAGTTCGCGGGAGCATTGCACGAGCTTCATCCCCGCGATGCGGAGGCCTTTGCGCTCGAAGCGGGAGAGGAGTTCGCCGGCGAGCCGGCGCTGCACGGCGTCCGGCTTCAGGAGGATGAGGGTCTGCTGCATGGCGGGCGATCCCAGATGAAAGGTACCGAGGGGGTAACTTCATGGTGCGAAGGCGACCGCGATTCGTCAATCGGCAATGGGCGGGGTGGAGAACTCTAAGCCCCCGCGGTTGCGAAACTCATGGCGGTTGGGGCTATTCTCTTCGGATTCTCGGGTTCGGGGTGAAACAGTAGCTTCGTCGCACGAATGGGGTAGAATCTCGTTATGACAGCAACCCGCAAACCCGGTGCTCCGAATTGGCCCCGACTGCTCACTGCAGCGGACTTGGCCGAGATGCCGACGTCGTTGCCGGGCGGCGATGTCAAGTACGAACTCGATGACGGAGTGCTCGTCATTATGGCTCCGCCCGGCGGCGACCACGGTCGCAAACAAAACAAAGTTTGCACCTTGCTGACGACCGAGGCCGAGTCGAAGGGTCTCGGGCACGCGTACGGCGAAGTCGGCATCGTCCTCCGTCGCGGGCCAGATCGCGTGCCCGGAGCGGATGCTGCATTCCTGACGACCGATCAATTGCCGGCCCGGTATTCCCGCGAGGGCTATCTCGAAACGATCCCCAAGTTGATCGTCGAAATCCGGAGCAAAAACGACACGCAATCGGAGATCGAAGCCAAAGCCGCCGAATACCTCGCGGCGGGCGCGGTCGAAGTCTGGGTACTCGACCCCGACGCGCAAACTATCGCGCAGCACACCGCGACCGGAGTTTCAACGCTGTCGGCCGATGGATCGCTGACCTCCGAACTTCTCCCCGGGTTTTGCGTCGCCGTCTCGCAATTCTTTGCTGAGTGAATCCGAGTTGCCGCGAGTGGGCCCCTCACGAGGAAGCACTGGCATAGAAGCCGGTCCCGCGCGCTGAGTTCGACTTGGTTGCTTCTCGCAATCGCTTCGCTCCACTTGCGTGATGGTCTCTTCTGTCAACACGAAGGTTTGCTTGCCGGCAACCTGAAACCAATCAAGAATCTGCATGGTGACGGATTGTAGCGTCAACATATGCAATAGCCTGATTTCTTCCGGCTCGAGATCTCAAACAATCGACTTGATCGAAAAACAATACAACGCAAGGCTGACGGTCTATTGAACTGCGGTAGCGGATGCCGTCGATCGGGATGCCAGAATCGGATTTTAACGATTGGCGAAAGTGACTCGTAAGCGTTTGAGTAGGTAGGTAGTCGAGATGTTGCACCTCGTCTTTGCGTGCTTCTTTTGATATCGCAACCGCAAAATATCGCAAAAAAGCGACATTTTTTCGAGTCTGTCCGCCCTTTGGCTGGAAGAAACTCGCGTCGAATTCAGGATCCGTCAAATCGACAATGTGAAGGGCGCGACAAGACTCAAATTGGACAGCCGAGAATACTTTTGATCGGTCGTTCTTTTTCCCACACACTTCAAGTCTCGCCGTCTCGAAATTGTCAGCACCGTAGAACATAGGGTCGCCGGCCGTACTAAGGCGAGCGGCAGGAGGTAGCCTACCCAATTGAGGTTTCCGAAACGAGCTCGGCATGAGACGATGGGCAATTCACC
>JANOSQ010001094.1:0-1916 GCA_031415915.1 Fimbriiglobus sp.
CGACGAAATGGCGAACTTGATCGTCGCCCAGATGCTCTACTTGCAGTTCGAGGACCCGAAGGCCGACATCCACCTGTACATCAACAGTCCGGGCGGGTCGGTGAGTTCCGGGATGGCGATCTACGACACCATGCAGTTCATCAGTTGCCCCGTGGCGACGTACTGCATGGGCCTCGCCGCCAGCATGGGGGCGATGCTGCTGACGGCCGGGGCGAAGGGCAAGCGCTACGCCCTGCCGAACGCGGAGATCATGATCCACCAACCGCTCGGGGGCTACGAGGGGAACGCGACCGAGATCGACATCCACGTGAAAAACATCAAGAAACTGAAGTCGAAGCTCAACGACCTGATGAAGACGCACACGGGCAAGACGCTCGAGCAGATCGAGAAAGATACCGACCGCGACAACTTCATGACGGCCGCGGAGGCCCGCGACTACGGTTTGATCGACTCGGTCTTGGAAAAGATGCCGGAAGGGTTGGCCCGCAAGTTGGAGGGCTGATGACCGCCCGGCGATTTCACCGGATGGGGCATGAAAGAATTAATCACAGAGGCACAGAGACACAGAGACGGCGATAAAAACAGAGTTCGGAACACTCTTTGTCGCTTTCTCTGTGTCTCTGTGCCTCTGTGGTTAGTCTTCATCTCCACGTCGACAGGTTGTCAATCGCTCGGCAAGCTCACCGGCAAGCTCACCGGCAAGCAAGAGAAGGGCGACCTCCTCGAAGCCGAACTGCGAACCCGCGAGCGCGAACTCCTCGAAGCCCGCGCCGAACTCCAACAACTCCGTTTGCTCACCGACGTGTACCAACGCCAGCCGTTGCCCTTCCCGCCCGGTGGGGTCATTCACCAATCCGGCTCGGCACCGTTCACGCTGCGCGATTTCCAGCTCGGCAGCGGCACCGGTGGCCGGGACGACGACGGTATCCCCGGCGACGAAGGACTGCAAGTCGTGCTGGTGCCCAAAGACGAAGAAGGCACCGCCGTCAAAGTGGCGGGCCGGGCCACGGTGATGGCCTTCGAGATCACCAAGGAAGGTTTGAAGTTGCCGATCGGCAAATGGGAAGTGAACGCCGAGCAACTCAAGAAGACGTGGAAGTCCGGCCTCTTGGGCGGGGGTTACTCCGTGCCGTTGCAATGGGACCGCGCCCCGACGACGCCGCGCATCCGCGTCGTGGTGCGCTTCACGTTGACAGATGGCCGCGAGTACGAAGCCGACCGCGATGCGAATGTGGTTCCCTTGCCGGGGCTAGCCCCGCGGGTGCCGAGTTTCGGAAATGAACTCCCCGCGCCGACCATCGTCCCGCCCGGCGGCGATCCGTGCCCGATCGTCGAAACCCCCGCGGCGACGCTGCGCCCGGTTCGTTAGCCCGACGCGTCAGCGAGGGTCTCAATCCGGCCTTTCCATAAAATCAAGGGCACGCCTCCCGCACCGGATTCCCACATGCTCCTCGGCAAGTCGAAGACGCCCCGCAACAGCCTCGCCCCGGTCTGGCAAGCGGCGCTGCCCGATCACGTTATCGCCCTCGATTACTCCGCGGATGGAATGCTCTTGGTGGCCGCGAGCGCGAGTGGGCCGATCTTCGTCTGCGACGCCGCCACCGGCAAAGTCAAGCACGAATTGAAGGGGCACGGCACCGGCACCGCGTCGATCGAATGCCATCCGAATTCACCGACGCTGGCGTCGTGCGGGCAAGATGGTGCCGCCCGCGTGTGGAACCTGGAGACCGGCGAACGGACGCTCGAACTCCCAAGCGGAGCGTCGTGGGTCGAACACGTTGCATGGAACGCGGATGGGACGCTCCTCGCAACCGCAGCCGGGAAGGTGGCCCGCATTTGGGAGTGGCCGAGTGGGAAGATGGTTCAGGAATACCCCGGGCACCCGAGCACCGTCGCCGACCTCGCGTGGGAACCCG
>JANOSQ010001095.1:0-8177 GCA_031415915.1 Fimbriiglobus sp.
AATCAGATCGCGGCGATGCGGGCGATCAACGTGAAGTACGCCGAGATGCAGGAACTCGTGCTCGCCCTGACCACCGATGTCGCGGAGCGCGACCGAGTGCAACTCGAACGAATCGCCGCCCTCGCGGGGGAAATCCGGGCGTTTCAACTCGCCACCGCGAAGCAATTCGACCAGACCGAAAAGACCAACACCACCCTTTACAACGTCGTGTTCAACGCCAAACTCAAACCCGGAGAATGATCATGCGAGCCTTGTACACACTCGTCGTCCTGCTCGGATCGACCGCGACGGCGTTCGCCCAGACGCCGGAGGTCGTCGCTCAAGTGGAATCGCTGCTCCAATCGGAGCGGCAGGCCGTGGATGTCGAAGTGCTGCGCCGGTTGTTGAACCAGCGGTTCGGCTTCGCGGACAAAGTGGACATGCAGCTACCGCCACATCAGCCATATATCGGTTCGACGGCGGTAATGAATCCGAACCTCTTCGGCGGCGGCGGCCCCATCAATCGGCCACTGGTGGCAACGCTTCTGCCCAGTCATCAACTCAGCCAGCCCATCGGCCCCTTCGACGGCACGGCGCTCCCCGGCGGCGGGGTCGTCTACACTCTGCGCATCCCCGCGGGGGCCGACCTCACGGTCGATCCGAAAACCAACGCCGTGGGGCTGGGCAACAACTGTAGCCAGTGCCATACGGATGTGGCATTCGACGGGGCGACCCAGCAAGTCGTTCACAAAGGGCAAGCGTTGGCGCTGGCGTGTTCGAAGTGCCACGAGGGGGGCGCCTCCGCCAAGGAGTTGAAAGAAGCCGCGCCGATCACCGCTTGGGAACGCACCAAGCACGAGATCGCCGGCGACAAAATCGAACCGCTGGCCAAGCCCCAGCCGAAGCCGAAAGCGGAGCGCTCCCCCATGTGCAAACCGGGCGACATCGCGGAGCAGATCGTCCAAGTGCTCGCGACGAACGCCAAAAACCTCGGCCAACTCGCCAAGACGGAGCGCGTGACGGTGGTGGTCACCTTCGACGAACTGCCGGGGCAAACCAAAACCGCCGGGGTACTGTCGGGCAATACCGGCTACTCGCAAGACGAATCGCAGGCGTTGAATCTCGGCAGTCTGCACTTCAAACAGCAGAAGTACAAAGAAGCGGCCGAGGCCTTCGAAAGGGGTCTCGTCCGGTTCAACGACGGCGTCATCACCGTGATCGCTCCGGAAGGAACAGCGGATGATGACTTCAAACGGATGCGCATCTTTCAAGCGTCGATCCGCAATTATTACAAAGACTTGTCGCAGGCCCATCTCAAGCTCGAACAGCTCGAGCAGGCTTCGAAAGCACTCGAACTCGCCAAGACTTTCCGAATCGAATTCGCCAAGTCGCTCACGGCCGCGAAACCCAAGCTCCCGGCGAAGCTCATCGTCAGCGTTACGAAGGCCGACATCGACGCGGCGAAAACACCCGGCGACTTCCGCAAGGCCATCACCGTGGATCGGACCGGCTTCCCCCGAGTGAAGAAGTAAAACCGATCCGAGCTTGAAACGCGGATCGACAAACTCGAAACTGACGGGATGGATCTCCTCAGCGGCATCCGCGCGAATCACCGGCAATCCGCCCGGCCGTTGGCCGCGCGGATGCGCCCGCGGACGCTGGACGAATACGTCGGCCAAGAGCAATTCCTCGGCGAAGGGAAATTGCTCCGGCGGATGCTCCTCGCGGATCGGCTGAGTTCCCTGATCTTTTACGGTCCACCCGGATGCGGGAAGACGGCCCTCGCCCACGTCATCGCCAACCAAACCAAGAGCAAATTCAAGCCGCTCAACGCAGTCTCCGCGAATTTGAAGGAAGTCCGCGAGGTGCTCACCGAAGCCCGCGAACGGCTCGAAGACGACGGCGTGCGGACAATCCTGTTCCTCGACGAAATTCACCGCTTCAACCGCAGCCAGCAGGATGTGCTGCTCCCCGATGTCGAAGATGGCGTCATCATCCTCATCGGCGCGACGACCCAGAACCCGTTCTTCTCGATCAACACGCCGCTGCTGTCGCGCAGCCAGATTTTCACCTTCGAGCCGCTGACGCGCGAACACACGAAACGGGTGCTGCTCAACGCCCTCGCCGATACCGAGCGCGGCTTCGGTGACATCCCGGTGACACTCACCGACGACGCCATGGCTTTCCTGTGCGAAGTCTGCGATGGCGACGCCCGCCGGGCGCTCACGGCCCTCGAAATCGGCGTGAAATCCAGCCCCGATCCGACGCCGACCGCGCCTTTGATTTTCGATTTGGCCTTGGCCCAAGACAGCATCCAGCGCAAGGTCATGGATTTCGACCCGACCGGCGACACGCACTACGACCTCGCTTCGGCGTTCATCAAATCCCTCCGGGGAAGCGATCCTCAAGCGGGGGTTTACTGGCTCGCGCGGATGCTGGAATCGGGGGAAGATCCGCGCTTCGTCGCCCGGCGTTTGGTGATCTTCGCGTCCGAGGACATCGGCAACGCCGACCCGCAAGCGATGCTCGTCGCCAACGCCGCGTGGGATGCCGTGGAACGCGTCGGCCTGCCCGAGTGCCGATTGAGCCTATCGCACGCCGTCTGCTATTTGGCGACCGCGCCGAAATCGAACTCGGCGACCGTGGCGATCATGGCCGCGACCAAAGACGTCAAGGAAGGCCGCACGCTGCCAGTGCCCAAGCACCTGAAAGATTCCCACTACGGCGGGGCGAAGCAGTTCGGCCACGGCACCGGCTACCAATTCGCCCACGACGGCGATGGGGCCTGGGTCGATCAGGAGTACGTGCCGTCGGATGCGACGTATTACACCCCGAGCGACCGAGGCTTCGAAGCGGTGATCCGCGAACGGATGGCCGAGATCGAACGACGACGGGCGGAGGGGCGGATGGAAGCTACAGACTGATGTCTGTCAACTGATGTCTACCGTCTGACAGCTGGCAACTTTTGCCTGTAAAGATGCCAGATGACAGATTTCAGATGATAGATTTTATCTTTCACCGCAGCCCCGCCGAGTCGCGCACGCCGAGGTTCTGGTAAATTTGCCGCGTCGCATCGGACTTGTTCAGCGTGTAGAAGTGGATTCCCTTCACGCCCCCGTCGAGCAACCCCCGGCATTGTTCCGTGGCCCAGTGGATTCCGAAGTTGGCGACCGCAGCGTCATCGGCGCAGCGGTTGACTCCGCGGAGCAAACCGGCTGGGATGCGCGAACCGGCGCTCAACTCCGCCATGCGAACCAAGCCCGCTTTGCTGGCCACCGGCATGATCCCAGCGAGGATCGGCACCTTGATCCCGGCCAGATCGCAGCGCTCGCGGAAGTCGAAGAAGTCGCGGTTCTCGAAGAACAACTGCGTGCAGATGTAGTCCGCACCGGCATCGACCTTCCGTTTCAAATAGTCCATTTCCAGCAGGCGGTTCGGCGTGCCGGGGTGCCCCTCGGGGAAGCCGGCGACCCCGATGCCGAAGCCGCGCGGATCGGGCGATTTGCAACTTCGCACGAACCGCACCAGCTCGTCCGCGTAGCGGAACGCGTCCGTTGTTCGGTCGAAATTCGCCAAATTCTTGGGCGGATCGCCGCCGAGCGCGAGGATGTTCTCGATCCCCGCTACGGCGTAGCGTTCGAGGATTCCGGCCATCTCCGGCAGGGCGTGGCAGACGCAGGTGAGGTGCGAGACCGCCGTGAGTCGGGTTTCCCGCTGGATGCGCACAACGAGGTCGTGGGTGCGATCGCGCGTCGTGCCGCCGGCGCCGTAGGTCACCGACACGAACGACGGCTTCAATTCCTGCAACTGCGCGATGGTGCCGAACAACTCGTTCGACGCGGCGTCGGTTTTCGGGGGGAAGAACTCGAAGCTGAACGTGGTCGCGTCGCGGGCCAAGATGTCGAGGATGTGCATGGGGTCGGAAGCTCGCGGCGATGGTATCGGCTCAGTTTATCCCGCGGAGCGCCGGCAACAACTCCGGTACGAAGCCGCCGGCTTCTTCCGGCAGGATCTTCACGCGGATACCCGACGCGCGCTGGGGCTTCTCGGCGGGCTTGACGCCTTCGAGATCCGGATCGAGCAGGAGTTTCTCGATGGCGTAAGTGGCGGTTCGCTGCCGGGGCCAGCGGAGGACAAACTCGGCCCTGCCAGACTTCAACGGGAGCTCCGCCGCGAACCCGTCGCCGGGTCGGTAGTCGAGCGGCGTCAGCGGGATCGCGGGGACAAATCGGTAGGTGCTGCCGTTGGCGTCGGTACGCACGTCGGCCGAGGCTTTCAACGTCACCCTGCGGATCGGGGCGTCCGGGGGGCCGACCGACAGTTGCAATCCGCCGTCCGGGGTGAGCACTTGCACGCGCAGGGAGTTGGGGAGGTAGATTTCGACGGCCGATAGCGGCATCGGGAATTGATCGGCCTTCAGAAAGGCGGTCAACTCGGCGACGGGATCGGCCTCGCCGCGACTCGGGTCGCTCCAAGACTGGAGCAATTGCAACAGCCGGCCCCAATCCCGCAACTCGGGCTGCAACAGCAGGCCTGTAGTGGGATCGATCAGCCTGCGCCAATCGGCTCGGGTATCCGCACGATCGTTGTCGAGCGCGAGTTCCGCTTCGATCAAAATGCGAACGTGCCGGACGCCCGTTTCGTGCGCGAGCCGGAGGCGGCGCGAAAGCTCTGGCCCCAGCGGTTCGGGGTAAGTCCCCGTTTGCCAGTACGCGGTTCCCTCGGCCGCGCGCGGGTAGCGCCGTTTCAACATCGCCAACCGCTTCGACGCGAGCGATTTCGATGCGGCCGCGTCGGCGTTCGGCTCGGGCAGATTCAGGATCGCGGCGGGTTCGCCGAAGGGGAGTTTCAAATCGGGATTCACCGTCAGCCCGATCGCATCGGTGAGATCGAGGAGATCGAGCAGTCGGCGCTCGGCGACTTCCCAATCGCGCTTGGCGAAATCGGCCCGCTCGTAGCGGAGCACGCTTTCGAAGGTCAGCGGCTCGCCGCGCGGAATGGGCAACCGCTGCGAACCGGGCACCGGCTGGGTCGGCCAATCCGCGGCGGGGACACCCGCGGGGAGGAACGGCGGATGCTCGGCATCGCGGACGAGTCGGCCGATCTGCCGGCGCCAGTCGGGCTGCTGCGCGTGGACGACTAAATCGATGGCCTCGGCGATGAGCCGGCGGTACCAAGTGTGCACGCGATCTTCGCTCTCGCCGAGCAATCGGAGGTCGTCGCGCCATTTGGCCCGCAGCCGCACGGCTTCCGTGCCGCTCCACGCCTCGGCGTACTCGGCCGGCGGCGATAACTTCGTTTCCAAGTCGCGCTGCAAGTTTTGGAAGCTGCTCAACGTGCGGACATCGGCTGGGGAAAACTGCGGCGACGCGAACTCGCGGCGGTAGGCGGAGTATTCGTCGACCTCGCGCAGGCGCGTCTCCACGAATTGCTGCTGCCCCGGCGGAAGGCTTGCGAATTCGGCGCTGCGGTGGATCTGCTCCAGTTCGGTTTTTCGGCGCGCGAGGTTCTCGTCGGCGAGCCGGCTCGCCGCGGGTTCGTTCATCGTTTGCAATGCCGCGACGCGGCCGGTCAATTTTTCGAGCGGGCTGGCTTCCCCGACGGCGAACAGCCCGAGCATCAACGCGACCATCAGGGCGAAGAGCGCGACCACGCCGGTCGCGGTCCACTTCAAGCGCCGGCGGGCGGCGCGCGCGCGCGAGCGATACTCCGCCGCGGCCGCGAGCACCCCCGGTACGAAGGTGTCCAAGTTGTGGGTGCCGTCGGTGAGATCGTAGGCGGGATCTCTCAGCTCGACCGGTAGACTCGTCGCGGTCGCTTCGGTGGCCAAACGCAAACTGCCGAAGGAGAACGCGTCGCCGGGGGATTGGATGTCGCCGTCGAATCGCTCCACGAAGCGGGCTTCGAGATCTTCGAGTTCGGCTTCGACCCGGTTGAGCCAGACTTCGACCGGCATCCCCGGTTCGTGCAGTTTGTCGCATTTCGTGAGCGTGAGGTAGATCGGCCAGCCACCCACTTCGCGGTCGAAGGTCCGCCCCGATCGGAGGGCGTCGAGGAACGATTGGAAGGATTGAAAATGCGATTCGATTTCGCGTTCGGCCGACTTGGCTTCGACGATCAACACGAGGCAATCGGCATCGCGGATCGCGCTGGCCAATTCGCCGCGGGCCCGGCTGCGGGCGAGTTCGCCCGGTTGATTGAGGAGCTTGCCGGAGGCTTCGCCGTCGCAGTCGAGCAAGAGGACGGCGCGGGCCACGAGGTTGGCATCGGGGAGATCGACGAGCACGATCTGCGGGATGAGTTCGCGGCGGACGGGGTCGGCGGAATGGGCGTGCTTGAGCGGGACGGGCGCCGATTCGGCTTCGCTTGAGGCGATGCGCTCGAAGGCTTCCAGCAGCGAGGTTTTCCCGGAGCGCGGCGACCCGAAGAAGACGATCCGCAGCGCCTCGGTTTCCGCGCTCCTCGGAGTGGGCGGTCTCGGCGTCATGGCTGTTGGGCCACGAGTGTTTGGAATTGCTTGGGCGAGAGCAGTGTCGCGCCCAAGTTACCGCGTTCCGAATTGAGAATATTGAACCCCGTCGTGGGTTGCCTCGGGATCGGTTTCCCATCCTTATCGACTTCGACCGGGATGCCGTCGCTCGCGGACGCGGCCAATTCGTACACGATGACGATCTGGCCTTTGGTCGATTTCACGCGTTCGCGGACCCGCTCCTTCACGCCCGCGATATCGGTCTTCACGGACGCGCCGTCGACGGCTTCGTTTTCCACTTGGAAGTATCTGTCCGTCCCGGCATCCACGTCCGCACCGCCGAAAATCTTGACGGTGACGGCATCGACGATCCGGATCTTCCCCGGAGCGAGTTCGGGCTTCGTCGCCGGCGTCCCCGGCGTGGCAGCAGTCGGTTGCGATCCGGTGCCGGTCGTGTTCTCGCCCGGCTTGGTGCCGCCGCCGTTGCCACCGCCGCCGTTGCCGTCCCCGCCTCCGCTGCGGAAGACGAGCAAGCCGACGATGATGGCGACGATGAGCGCGCACGTGTAGCGGATGATCTTGTGCAAACCCTGGGGGGATTCGCGGTGGACGACGAGTTTGTCGAACGCCTTGGCCGCGAACAGGCCGAAAACGTACCCGGCGAGGAACCCGCCCACCACGGCCAAGCAGCCGATGGCCAGCGATGTGAGGTTGGCGGACGAAAAATCGGTGAGGGATACGGCGAGCATAGTCACTCCGCTTTCGTGGCCCACGGGTCGTCGAACGTGTGTTCCTCGGCTCGGAACCAAGCGCTGTATTGCTTCAACTGCTGCGCATCCGGAAACCGCGACTGCTTGCGCGGGTGCAGGATCAAAAAGTACGGCCGCTTCGATCCCGATTTCTGCTTCGCTCGGGCGATGAACAAGTTCGCGCTCGCCTGGTCCTTGATCTCGCGCCGTTCGGGCTTCGGTCCATCCTGGCTGCTGAAGTAAAGCTTCCCGCGACCCCCTTCGGTTTCGCCGCCGTCGATCTCCAGCACCCACACGCTCGCCCGGTCGGCGATCTTCGAGCGCTCCTCCATCAGCTGGCGGATCTCCTCGTCGCGCAGTTTCAGCTTGTCCTGCGCGTCTTCGAGCATCTTCTTCAGATTCGCGGCGTCCTCGGTGTTGTTCCCCTCCGATGCTCCTTCCTCGGTCCGGCTCACGAACGGCAGCAGCAGGAACATGCAGAAGAGCAGGATCAACACATCGATCAACGGCACGAAGAACCGCGTCACGGATCGCTTCGGCAGATCGATCATGGTTGCGGGCCCATGCGGTCGGACAGTTTCAACGGCACCACCGGCGGACCCGAGAGCTTGCCGATGAGCATCCGCCCGGAGTTCACCATCCAGGTGGGGAGGATGTTCATGAGGGCCATGAAGAGGCCGCTGCCGGTGGCGGTGATGGCCGGGCCGTATTCCTTGATGATCTTGTCGGCCGTCGGCCGGGTTTCGCCACCGAACGAACCGAAGGTTTGCAAGATGGCGGCGACGGTGCCGATCAACCCGAGGAGCGGGAACCATTCCGCGGCGGAGGCCAAGTGCTTCAGCCACTCGTCGCCGGACTTCTCGAAGTCTTGGTCGGCTTCGTTCCAGCGCATCGCCCGCCAGGCGAGGATGGTTTGACACAGGAAGAGCAGGCCGCCGATGCCGAGGATGATCCAGTCGATGGCGGAATCGCGGAGGCGG
>JANOSQ010001096.1:0-3714 GCA_031415915.1 Fimbriiglobus sp.
AACGCATCGATCGGTGCGACTTTCGAGTCGTCCATGACTCCGTCCTCAGAAGATGGGTGACGGGTGAATTGCCCATCGTCTCATGCCGAGCTCGTTTCGGAAACCTCAATTGGGTAGGCTACCTCCTGCCGCTCGCCTAACAAGGCTCCCCGAGGTCCCTCCAAATGCGATTCCTCCCCTTCGTCCTGATGCTCCTGCTCCCGGCGTTCGCGTTCGCCGACGAACCCAAACCCAAGAAACCCAAGTACGTCACCAAGGAAGTCCACGACCCCGACGGCATCGGCAAGTTCTACCTCGACCGCGAGATCGCCCAGGTGATGGGCCACCGCGCCGCCGGTTGGCTCGAGCGGCCCGAGCGCGAGAAAGAAGAAGCCCCCACGAAACTTCTCAAAGCGCTCGACATCAAGGAAGGTCAGTTGATCGCGGACATCGGCGCCGGCAGCGGCTACCACGCCTTCCGCATGGCCCCACTCGTCGGCGCGAAGGGGAAGATTCTGGCCGTGGACATCCAGCAAGAGATGCTCGACCTGATGAACGCCAAGGCGAAAAAGGACAAGGTGACCAACGTCGAAACGGTTCTCGGCACCGAGACGGATCCGAAGTTGCCGAAGGGGGAAGTGGATCTGATCATCCTCGTGGACGTCTACCACGAGTTCTCGCACCCGTACGAAATGGCCGAGAAGATGGTGGCCGCGCTCAAACCCGGCGGCCGCATGGCGTTCGTGGAGTTCCGCTTGGAAGACGCCGAGGTGCCGATCAAGTTGGTTCACAAGATGAGCGAGCGCCAGGTGATTCTGGAAATGAGCGAATTCGCGGACGTGGAGCACGAGAAGACGATCAAGACCCTGCCGTGGCAGCACATCGTGCTGTTCAAAAAGAAAGCGGCGAAGAAATAGGTGGACGGGGAGCCGAGACGCGGGTAACTTTAAATTTGTAGCTACATTTAAAGTTAGTCACCTCCGGTGTGAGATGCGTCAGCCAAAAAAACCTCCTTCCATAACCCAAGTCTTTGCTGATTTTAACGTTACATTGATGCAACGTGGGTCGCAGAAAGCGGTTCGAGAGGCCATTGATCGAGCGAATGACGAGGCGTGGAACTATGAGGAATGCGGTTATCGCACACCGACGGGGCTGACCAGAATCGAATTCTGGACTCTCGTGAAAATGTCCCGAATGGCCGACTGGCGAGCCACTCCGCTGCTGGACAAGCGAAGACAGCCCTTTACATACGCGCTCCCGGCTGCGGCCGACCGGATCCTCCATCTCGCCGACAAAGAAATGGCCGGCTCCATTGAGACGTCGGCGCCGGAACTTGAAGCGTCCGACTCACGAATCCGATACATCGCGCGCTCGTTGAGCGAAGAGGCGATCGCTTCGAGTCAAATCGAAGGTGCTGCGGTGACACGCGAGGATGCGAAGCGGATGCTGCGAGAGAAACGCGAACCTCGCACCGAGGGGGAACGGATGGTGGTAAATAATTACCGGACCATCCGCATGGTCAATCTCAGACGCAACGAAGCGATGACACCAGAGCTGCTCTGCGAAATTCAGCGCAGCCTGACCGCGGATACGCTCAAGAAGCCCGAGCAGGGAGGCCGCTTTCGCCGAAAGGATGAAGATATTTCGATTTGGGACGACGAAGACAACGAAGTCGTCCATACGCCCCCGGATGCGGAGGAACTGCCGCAGCGCATCGAAGCGTTATGCGCTTACGCAAACACCCCCGACGATCCGACCGTGGCGGGGCAGTTCACTCATCCGGTCATCCGAGCCATCATTCTCCACTTTTGGGTCGGCTACGATCACCCTTTCGCCGACGGCAATGGTCGGACCGCGCGGGCCTTGTTTTACTGGTCGATGCTACGAAGCGGATACTGGCTCGCGGAGTATTTGACCATCTCCGAAATCATCCGGGGCCAACCCAAAAAGTACGCGAGGGCTTACCTCGACACCGAAGTCGATGACAACGACTTGACGTACTTCATCGTTTATCATCTGGGCGTGTTGGAACTGAGTTTGAAAGCCTTTCGGCTGTACTTGGAAAGAAAGGCGACTGAGCGTGCCCGCCTCGTCGCAACCCTCTCGGTGGCACGTTTCAACCCGCGGCAACGCGACATCTTGACCCGGGCGGTACGAGACGCGACCGCAACTTGGTCGTACGAATCCCACGGTCGGGAGCATAACGTCACCATCCCCACGGCCCGCACCGACCTCCTCGGCCTCGAAGAGCTCGGCTTGCTCAATGGCAACCGCGTCGGGCGCCGCTTCGAGTTCGTCCCCGCGCCGGATATCGCCGAGCGGCTGCGTCGGCTCGCCGCGCCGCCGGGGCGTCTTGGCAAACGCAAACGTTGATCTCTCGCCGAGCGAATTCGAGCCGGACGCGTGAGCGACGGACCGCATGCTGCACAGTCTGTTCCAATTAGTCGCCGAGCGCAAAGGATCCGTCGCTCACGCCTCCGGCTCGTATTCGCTCGCTGCTGATCACTTCGCCTTCACGTCGAAGCAGTGCAGCTTGTCTTGGTCGCGCAAATACAGCTTCCCGTTGGCCACTACCGGGTGCTGCCAGCTCTCGCGGCCGCTCGGCTCGGGGATTTTGAACGAGCCCGCCACCTTCGGTTTTTCCGGGTTCGCTTCGATCAGCGCGATCAACCCGTTCTCGTAGCGGTAGTAGAGCATCCCGTCGGCGGAGACGACGGCCGCGGAACCTTGGCCACCGGTGACCGGTTTCGTTTCTTTGTAAAGGATCTCGCCGGTTTTGAATTCGACGCAGGCCGGGTGGCCGCTCTCGTGGGCGTTGCCGAAGAAGACGTGCTCGCCGACGAGGACCATGCCGCCGTGGTGGTTCTGCAATTCGCCGCTCTTGTAGCGCTTCAACTCTTCGACCTTCACCGACTCGCTCCCCTCGGCTTTGAGCTTGAGCAGTGCCGAGCCGCCGTCGCCGTAGCCGGTGGAGCACCAGACCAAATCGTCGCGGCTGACGATGGTCGGGATGTTGGCGGTGCCGTTGGAAATCTTGGTGTACTGCCACAGGAGTTTGCCCGACTCGGCGTGGACGCCGACGACGCCGCCCGACTTGCCGAGGAGTGTGATGTACATCGGCACGTCGCCGACTTTGGCCTTCACGGGCGAGGCGTAGCCCGCGCCGCCGGCGCCTTTCAGTTCGGTGCGCCAGATCTCTTTTCCCGTGTCTTTGTTCAGCGCCACGACCGCGGCCTTGTCCCCGCCCGGCGTGCAGATGAGCTTGTCGCCGTCGATCAGCGGCGTTTCGCTGTAGCCCCAACCGGACATCATCTTGCCTTTGAAATCCTTGGCGTAGTTCTTCGTCCAGACGAGCTTGCCGTCCTTCGCGTTCAGACAGGCGAGGTCGCCGCCATGGGTGAGGACGTACGCCTTGCCACCGGACACGACCACGGTGGCGTTCGGCTTCTCGCCGTCGGCCGAGTAGGGTGTCTCCCAGACGGGACTGCCGTCGGATTCTTTCAATGACCAAGCGACATTCTTGCCGCCTTTGCTCCCGCTGCCGTAGATAAATCCGCCGGTGACGGCGACGGAGGAGAACCCGTTGCCGCAGCCCTTCACGGTCCACGCTTTAGCGGGGCCGTCCTTGGGCCACTCTTTGAGGAGGCCTTTTTCCTTGGAGACACCGGTGCGGTCGGCGCCGCGCCAACCGGGCCAGTCGAATTCAGCGGCGGTGGCGACCGAGGTGGAGTGCGC
>JANOSQ010001097.1:0-2330 GCA_031415915.1 Fimbriiglobus sp.
GCCAAGGTAAACTGAGGTCGCCGGCGAGCCGGTCCTCCGCGTGGATCTTTCAGGTGTTGCCGAAGCACACCGACCACGAAGCGGGATCAGGCCGGCCCGTCGCCAGGGAGACCATGAGATGCGCGTGTACAAGACCCAGCACCAATATTACTGCGGCGTCGATCTCCACGCCAGAAGTCTCTTCGTCAACGTCCTCGACGACAAGGGAGCCACCCGCTTCGAGCAAGATCTCCCCGCGTCGCCCGCCGCCTTCCTCGATGCGATTCAACCCTATCGCGACGGCCTCGTGGTGGGGTGCGAGTGCATGTTCGCCTGGTACTGGCTGGCCGACCTCTGCGAACGCGAGGCGATCCCCTTCGTGCTCGGCCACGCCCTCGCCATGAAGGCCATCCACGGCGGCAAGGCCAAGAACGACCGCCTCGACGCCGAGAAGATCGCCGGGCTTCTGAAGGGCGGCTTCTTCCCGATGGCCTACGTCTACCCGAAGGCCAAACGCGAGACCCGCGACCTGCTCCGCCGCCGGTCATTCTTCGTCCGCCAGCGGGCGCAATTGATCGAGCACATCCAGAACACCAACAGCCAATACAACCTGCCGCCGTTCGACAAGAAGCTCACTTACAAGGGGAACCGTTCCGCCGAGATCGCCGAGCGCTTCGAGCAACCTACTTTGGCCGTGAAGGAGAAGAATATTGTTCGATTGTCGGAAGCGAAACGGGCGTCCTTGGAAGCGGTCGTCAAGCGGTTGAGCGGGTTGTCGCAGAAGGTCCGGCGCCCCCGTTTTCCGGGAAGCCGTCGCCGTGCTGACCGCCTTCTGCGAACTAACCCCGCAGAATCCGGGTGATGACCCACCGGCAGCGCTGACTTCAATAGTGTTTATGGAGTCAATCCGGTCGACACCGTGTCTGAATCGCGCAGGATGTGAAGCACCAGCAGCCCGGCGAAGCGAAAAGGGAAGACATATCCGCGGAGCCGCCGCGGACAAAAGATCCGCGTTGCGGCCTCAGGTGAGGGCTCAGGGGGCAGCCGACGAATCAGTGCGGCAGCCCGGGCCCGTAGAGAGCTTATTGCGGGCCCGTTTGACCCGGAAAGGGCGGTAGGAGCCCCGCCAGGGCCGAAATACCGCCCGCACCGGTACAAACGGAGCTCCGGCGATAGTCCCGCCACCGGCCTCTCCGGCCCCGTCGAGGACCATGGACTTGCAATCTCGGATCTCGGGAATTCGCTCCCCCATCACGCGATCCACGTTGTCGTCGACCGAAGCGGCCGCCGGTGTCGACGCCGAGGGCCCCCGCGGCCCCGTCAACCGCGCTACACCCGTACCCGTCCGGCAACGCTGCTGATACCTACCCGTCTTTCGCTTTCCCCGAGATCGGTCGGTGGTTACACTCTCCTTGATGACCGACGTGACCCGCCTCCTCGAAGCGGCTCAAGCGGGCGACCGCCAGGCTGCCGCCAACTTGCTCCCGCTCGTGTACGACGAGTTGCGGCGACTGGCCGCCGCGCGGATGGCGGCCGAGAACCACGGCCACACCCTCGACGCCACCGCCCTCGTCCATGAAGCGTACCTGCGGCTCGTCGGCGATCAGCAGTTCGACGGACGAGGCCACTTCTTCGCAGCGGCTGCCGAAGCGATGCGCCGCATCCTCGTGGATTCTGCCCGCCGCCGGGCCGCTGCGAAACGCGGAGGCGAATCGGTCCGGGTTCCGTTCCCCAATGATCTGGCCGCCGACAAGTCGGATTTGGACCTCCTCGGGGTGCACGAGGTCGTCGATCAACTGGCGGCCCACGACCCGCGGTCGGCGGAACTCGTGAAAATGCATGTCTTTGCGGGGTTTTCTCTGGAACGGGCGGCCGACGTTCTGGGCATTTCCCCCCGCGTGGCCTACCGGGACTGGGCGTTCGCTCGGGCGTGGATGTTCCGCCGCCTGGGTGGGATCTAAAAGAATTCCGGAAAAAGCGCGGCAGTGTCCGGGCGCCGATTGCGCATGACTCAGTAGACCCCCATTCGGAGAGTCCCATGAGCGCAGCCGCTGACGACGTGAAATCGATCTTTGGGCAGGCCTTGGAGCGGCCCGATCCGGCCGCGCGGGCGGCCTACTTGGCGGAGGCCTGCGGGGAAAACGCCTCCCTCCGTGCCGAGGTCGAAGGCCTGCTGGCCGCGATGGAGCGGGCCGGCGACTTCCTCAACCGCGCCCCCAACCCGACGGACGCCACCCGCACCTTCGGCGATCCGGCCGCGACCGGTTCGTTCCGGCCAGCCCCCTCGACCGAAACGGAAGGCACCGTCATCGCCGGGCGGTACAAGCTGCGGCAGCAGATCGGCGAGGGCG
>JANOSQ010001098.1:0-3259 GCA_031415915.1 Fimbriiglobus sp.
GCGTAAGCCCTCCGAGGATTTCGAGCGCAGGTCGTTTCACAATCTCGGAGGGCTAACGCCCACCGCTCGGGAAACCAATCAATTCAAACGCTCCGCCAATTCATGATCCGTCAACGGCCGCAGCGGGAACCAAGCCTGCGGCACCACGAGGCCCTGTTGCCGCAGCGCCGTTTGCCGGATCACCACGCAAGCCCCGTAGAGCAGATTGTGGGCCACGTTCACCACGGTGCGGTTGGCCGGGGATTCCAGATGGCTCCCTTTCGCCCATTCGTTGAAGGCGCCCATCGCCGGGCCGCACCAGACTTGGTAATCGAGTTGGCGCGTCGGTTCCCCGGCATTGGCCCAGCGCGACGACAATCCTAAGTACCAACGGAACACCAAGGCCATCTTGTGCTTCGCGTTCGCCTCGGCCTTCGGAACTTGGGCCGGGTCGCGCTTCGTGAAAAATTCACGAGTTTCGGCCCAGACCTCGTCAAAGCGCCGTTGCAGGATCGTCTTCTCAACTAGGACGCGCTCGGCCTCGGGAATCGCTTCCCAACTCGCGTTCGCCCGGTAAAGGTCGAATAGCTTCTGCGCCCGCATCGGGAACATGGTGCCGCGCTTGAGCACCTGCAATTTCACGCCCATTTCGAACATGTCCGCGGCCGGGGCCATGGCCACGTCTGCCTGCCCCGCCCCCGCTAGCATTGCTCGCACGGCGTCCGAACTCCCCGATTCGAGGCAGGCCTGGTTCACGGAACCCGTCACAACATAGGACGCTCCGAGGGCGAATGCACCGGCCACGCTCGCCGGGGTCGCGATCCCCCCCGCCAGCCCCACCCGCACCGGTCTGGCGAACCCGAATTGGGCCTGCAACCGGTTCCGCAACGCCAGCATCGTCGGCAGCAACGTGATCGCCGGGCGGTTGTCGGTGTGCCCGCCGCTGTCCGCCTCTGCGGTGAGATCGTCGCACATCGGCACCGACTGGGCGAGTTCGGCCTGGACTTGGGTGATTTGCTGCGTGGCGAGCAATTCACGGACGATCCGCTCCGGCGCCGGCGAGAGAAACTTGGTGGCCACTTCGACCCGCGACACCTTGGCAATGATCCGGTTGCCGCATTCGATTGTTCCGTCCGGTCGGCGCTTCAACCCTGCCAGTCGGTAGCGAACCACTGCGGGAGTGAGATCCAAGTAAGCCGACGCTTCGATGAGCCGGACGCCGCGCTGCAGGAAAAGTTCGACGAGCGCGGCTTCCTGGCCCCCTTCATTCGGGCTGTGGATCAAGTTGATGCAGAAGGGGCGATCCCCGAGATTCGCCTGCAATCGATCGAGGGCCGAAGTCACGCGCGGAATGGACAACCCCGCGGCGCCGAAGCTGCCGAGCATCCCGGCCCGGCTCATGGCTTCGACGATCTCCGCCGAAGCGATCCCGTTGGCCATCGCCCCGGTCATGTACGGATACTTCAAGCCGTGGTCGGCGAGGAACCCGACATCGCCGAGTTGGGCCGGCCGAAGTGGAGGCAGGTAGGCGAGTAGCGGTTGACCATCACCCGACTGCGATCCGAGCGTCGCGAATCCCCCGCGGGCCAAGGCCGGGCCGGCGACGACCGCGACCGGCGAGCCGAGGTCGCCGAGGATCGCGGACGCTGCGGCCGGGTTGTCGGTCGGTGCCGTGCCATCGGAACGCCAGCGGCCGAGCGGAGTGGGGGAGGTCATAGTTGGAGTTAGGATAATGCGCCGCGGGGATGCGGACAGGCGCTGAAGGGGAATGGAGAAGGAAGGGGCGAATAGAACACGAGCCGGACGCGGATGCGTCCGGCTCGCATTTGCAACCTAACGAATCCCTCAATCGCTGAGGTTGCCGAGGTAATCCTCGTAGGCCTTTCGGGCTTTGAATTCCTCGACCATCAGCTTCTTCTGCTTGACGGTCAGCGCGTCCATCTCCTTCTCTTGGGCGCTCAGTTTCTTGAGGTACTCACCGTAGACTTCCGCTTCCTTCGGCGTCTCGCGGAGGTTGTTGCGGATGCGCGTTTGATCCGCCGTGATGCGGGCGATGTCCGCGGCCACTTCGCGCAGATCGCGCTGGGCCCCGTCCCACGTCCCCTTGATCGTCAGTGCGGCCTTGAGCTTGTCCTTCAACGTCGGCGACGATTCGCTGAGGTTGATGACGAAGCGGATCGTGTCGTCGTTCGAATTCGTCAGGATCATCTGCTCGCCCTGATCGCGCTCCTCGGTCACCTTGAACTCGGCGTTGGCCCCGGCCGCGACTTTCTTCTCGAAGCGGTAGAGCGCGGCGAGTTCCTCGATCGGCTTGTCCGTCTCGACGAGCTTGAACTGCTGGTTCGTCCGGTTCGGGTGCTCGATCAACAGCGTGCGATCGGTATCGCTCTTGTTGGTGATCTTGTACACCTTCTCCTCGCGATTGCGCCGCGTGATGTGGATGATCCCCTTGTTCGACTTCACCGAGGTGATCTTCGAGCTGCCGTTGGGCACTTGGACGATCACTTCGGTGGCCAAGTCCACGGCGTAGGCGATCAGCCGTTCGTCCTTCGGCGGCGTGTCGAGCAACCGCGCATCGCCGGCGTAGGTACTGCCTTCGAACACCGTGACCGGCCCTTGCGACAGGTGGCTACCGCTGGTGTTCTTGAACTTCAGCCCGAGTAGCGGGTGCTTGGCTTGGACGTTCGGGTTGTAAATCGAAACGCGCGAGCCTTCGATGTCCTTGCCGACGATGGGCAAGAGCGCCGACTTCTGGCGGGCGAGGTTGACGGGGTGATCGATGGCGTACTGGAAGAAGTCGCCGAGTTTGGACGCGGTCGCCGCGGAGGCGACGGAACCGAGGTCCATGCGGTCCGAAAGTTCCTTGGCGACATCGCCGGCGAAGGCGCTGCTTTCGCGTTTGGATTTCAGGCCGTCCGTCTCGCTGAAGCGGGCGGATTGATCCTTGGCTTGCTTCTCGGATTGTTGCAGTTTGCGCAACTCCTTGACGTCGACTTTTCCTTCATTCATTGCCTGCACAGATTCACGCTCGTTTCGAATCCCCCCCTCGTAGGATGGCGGCCGCAGCGACGCGAACAGCTCCGGTTCGACCGTCGGCCGGTTGATGTAGAGCGGGTTGTACAGATCCATCTTGAAACTAATCGGCCGGCCCGACACCAGCGCCATCTTCACTGAGTTCCAGTCTTCGTCGGTCGTGTTCTCCACGATGGCCCACCCTTGGAGGTAGGGCTTACCCTCTTTGTCGAGCACGAGCCGGTAGCTCGTCTTCCAGATTGGCGAC
>JANOSQ010001099.1:0-4460 GCA_031415915.1 Fimbriiglobus sp.
TGCGGAAGTATTTGAAGAACCAGAACTCCCCGCCCGACGCGTGGGCCGGGATTGTGCAATCGCTGTTCGCGTCCGCCGAGTTCCGCACCGCCAAATAAAGGCCCCCATGTTCCTCCCCGTCAGTCGGCGCGAATGGTTGACCCGCACGGGCTGCGGCTTCGGGGCGCTCGCCCTCGGCGGGTTGGCGCACGCGGCCAACCCGCTCGCGGCGAAGACGCCGCCGCTGCCCGCGAAGGCCAAGCGCATCATTTTCCTGTTCATGCAGGGCGGCGTGAGCCACGTCGATTCGTACGACTACAAGCCGCGGTTGGTCAAAGACGACGGCAAGCAGATGCCCTTCGACGATGCCCGCAATATCGCCAACACCGGCAGCCGTGGGACCAACGAGCGCGTGATGAAGCCGCTCTGGAAGTTCGCCCAGCACGGCAAATCCGGTCGGTGGGCGTCGGACTTGTTCCCCGAAACGAACGCCCATGTCGACAAGCTCTGCTTCGTCCATTCGCTCCACACCGAAGGGGTCGCCCACGGCCCCGCGACCCTCTTCCTGCACTGCGGTTCGACCAACTTCGTCCGGCCCAGCTTCGGTTCGTGGGTCGTCTACGGCCTCGGCTCCGAGAACGACAACCTCCCCGGCTTCGTCAGCATCGCCCCGTCGTCCGGCAACGGCGGGCCGCGCAACTACGGCAACGCGTTTCTCCCCGCCATCTACCAGGGCACGCCGCTCGGCAAAGCGGGCGGCGCCGTCTCCGATGCGACCATCCGCAATTTGAAGTCGTCGCTGTCGCAGTCCGATCAACTCTCGCGCTTCGACCTGCTGAAGGATCTGCACGCGGAGCAGTTGAAGGCCAACCCCGGCGACCGCGAACTCGAAGCGGTGGCGAACTCCTACGAACTCGGCTGGCGCATGCAGGCCAACGCCCCGGACGTGCTCGACCTCGACAAGGAGACGCCCGAAACCCTGAAGATGTACGGCGTGAACGAGAAGCCGACCGACACCTTCGGCCGGCAGTGCCTCATGGCCCGGCGGCTCTGCGAAGCGGGCACGCGCTTCGTCCAAGTGACTTACGGCGATAGTTCCGCGAACCCGGCGTGGGATCAGCACTCCGACTTGCCGAAGCACGGCGTCCACGCCAAGGCGACCGACAAACCGGTCGCGGGGCTGCTCGCCGACTTGGCCCAGCGCGGGTTGCTCGAAGACACCATCGTCTGGTGGGGGATGGAATTCGGCCGCACGCCCTACGCCCAGAAGAATGGCACGGGGCGGGATCACAACCCCGGCGGCTTTACGAGTTGGGTCGCCGGCGGCGGCTTCAAGCCCGGGCACGCTTACGGTGCCACCGACGACTTCGGCGCCGCGGCCGTGACGGACAAAGTCCACCTCCACGACCTGCACGCGACCATGCTGCACCAACTGGGGTTGGACCACGAGAAGCTGACCTACAAATACGCCGGCCGCGACTTCCGCCTGACGGACGTCCACGGCCATGTGATCAAGGGGTTGCTGACGTGAACTTTTACACGCCTCGGCGTTGCCCATTCTGAATCGGGCAACCGCCCCGCCGCGGAAAACGGCCGTTCCCACTTCCTTCCTGTTAGCTTTCCCCGTCGGCGCGGCATACGATGGTGCGGTGAATGCCGAGAGGAGTTCGGCCGTCTGCTACATACAGGAAGCGCACCGATGACCCCCGAGCCGAGCGACCGCGAGCTGATCGAGCGCGTGCTGCGAGGGAACCGCCCCGCGCTCGACCACCTGATGCTGCGGCACCACGCCGTGGCTTACCGCGTCGCCTGCCGGTTGCTCCGGCACGAGGCCGACGCGCTCGACGCCGTGCAAGACGGCTTCGTGAACGCGCTTTCACACTTAGATCGCTTCCGCGGGCAGAGCAGCTTCCGGACCTGGCTGCTGCGGATTGTCAGCAATGCGGCGCTGGACATCGGCCGGGCCAAGACCCGGCGAGACACGCGGTTTCTGGCGCCGCCAGAAGATTTCCAAGGGGTGCAAGATTCCCGCGGTGCCCCGCTCGACTTCGGTTTGGAACGGGCCGACCTCCGCGGCAAGCTCGACGACGCTTTGGCGATGCTCCCCGATGTGCAGCGGCAGACGTTCGTCTTGCACGTGGACGGCGATATGAGCTATCGGGAAGTGGCGGAGACCCTCGGGATTTCCATCGGGACGGTGATGAGCCGGCTCTTTTACGCCCGCCAACGACTCCGCGAAGCCTTGGCCCACCACGTGCAACCATGACACCAGCCGAACGACCCGAAAACTGGCAATTGATGGTGCAAGCCTACGCCGACGGCGAACTCGACCCCCTGTCGCAGCTCGAAGTCGAATCGTGGATCCGCACGCTGCCCGAGGTCGCCGAGTTGTTCCACGACCTGCGCGAGACGAACCGGCAGTTCCGCGAGGACTCCGCCGCGCCCGACCCGGACGAACTCCGCCGCAGCGGCGAAGTGATCTTGGCCCGACTCCGCCCGAGGCCCCAACGTCCGTGGCTGCGACCGGGGATTCTCCTCGCGGCCGCGGCGTCCGTCGCCGCGGTGCTCTTCTTCGCCTGCCCGCCGGAGCACGTTTGCCAAGTGAAAGCGATCCCGAGCGCCGGCAGCACCGTTCCCGTGGAACCGGTCGATCCGCTCGCGGAGTACGACGACCTGCCGATTGCTTCCGCAGAAGAAGCGCGGGTTTCGGTGGTGCGGGGGGACGTTTCGCCGACGTTCATTGTCGGGGTCGACTTGTTGCCCGACCGACTCGAACTCGCGACGGTCGATGAAATGCAAATCGAGCGCACCGGCCGCAGCGCCTTCACGGTGCCCAAGCCCGGCGATGCCCCGATGATTTTCCAAACGCGGGCCAAAGCATCCGAGGAGGTTTGGCCGTGGGCCGATTGACCCTGCTGATCGCGGCGCTGGCGAGCATCGCCTGCGGGCCACCGTCGAAGAACGCCCCCAAAGAAGCGGACAAGCCCGTCCGCGTCACCGTGGTCGTGATCTTGGCGAGCACGCAGCACAAGACGATCAACCCGAAGCTCAAGACGCTGGCCGAGGAAGTTCAGAAACGCGACAAAGAATTCACGGGCTTCAAAATCTCCGCGACCTTGGACAAATCGATTCCCGTGGGCGGCACCCACAGTTTCGGATTGCCGGAAGATCAAACGGCCAAAGTGACGGTGACGCAAGGGAAAGATAAAGACGGCCGCATCGAACTGACCGTCCGGCTCCCCGGACTCGACGACGTGACATATTCTTGCGTTTGCGACAAGTTCTTCCCCGTCGCCACTCCGTATAAGTTGAAATCGGGCGAGACGGTGATGGTGGCGATTCTGGCCAAACCCTGCACCGGGAAGTGAGTGTGTCGAAGCGTGTGCGACGGACCGATCCAACTCCGCGCGGCTCCCATGTAGTCACAAAAGCAAGGTGCGTAGAATATTCTGACGACACCCCAGAGCCGCACCCCATGCCCGCCGTTTGGACGCCGCCAGCCGGCACCCGCGCTTTGATCTTCGATTGCGACGGCACCCTCGCGGACACCATGCCGATCCACTACGAGGCGTGGCAAAAGATCCTGCCGCCGCGCGGGATTCCCTTCGACGAACGGCGCTTCTACCAACTCGGCGGGATGCCGACGGCGAAGATCATCGCACTGCGGAGCGCCGAAACGGGCGTGCCGATCGGCGATGTCCACGCCTTGGTCGCCGAGAAGGAATCGCACTTCCTGTCGCTGTTGAACGAAGTGAAACCGCTGGCCGAAGTGGTGGAGATCGCCGCGCGCTACCGAGGCGAGTTGCCGATCGCGGTGGCGACCGGCGGCTATCGATCCGTGATCGAGCAGACGCTCGCCTTCATCGGCATACAAGACTGGTTCGATGCCTCCGTGTGCGCGGAGGACACCGCCCGGCACAAGCCGGAGCCGGACGTGTTCCTCGAAGCGGCGAAGCGGCTCGGGAACATCCCGCCGCAGCTCTGCGTCGTATTCGAAGACACCGACATCGGCTTGGAAGCGGCCCGCCGCGCGGGGATGACGGGCGTCGATGTGCGGCCGTGGTTCCCCCCGCGTTTCGGGGAACGGGGCTGAGGTGCTTCCACTCGGCGGACCGCTCACTCGTCCGCTTTCGCCCGCGGCAACGTGATGGCGAACTTGGTGCCCACGCCGACTTCGCTGGTCACGCGGACTTGGCCGCGCATCGCTTGGACCAGATGCTTCACGATGGCCAGCCCCAACCCGGTGCCGCCCATCTCGCGGGAGCGGGCTTTGTCCACGCGGTAGAATCGCTCGAAGACCCGCGGCAAATCGCGCTCCGGGATGCCGATGCCCGTATCCTCGACTTCGATTTGAACGCTCTGCGGCTCGACCTGCCAGCGGACGGTGATCCGCCCGTTGTCGGGCGTGTACTTGATCGCGTTGTCGACGAGGTTGTCCAGCAGTTGGGCGAGCCCCTCTTCGTCGACCCAGACCGCGGCGT
>JANOSQ010001100.1:0-12233 GCA_031415915.1 Fimbriiglobus sp.
CATTCACCGCCTGCCCCCCTCGCCCGGCTCTGGGGTCGGGGGGTTGGGGGTGTGGGGTGTTGGGAGCTGTCCAACACCCACACCCCCGGCCCCCCCCCCGCAGAGCCGGGAGAAGGGGGAATCTTTGCAGGAACTCCGCGCCGCGTTCCAGTTCCCCCACAAGAGTTTCATCAGCATCCTCGGCGCGCGACAGCACAACCTCCGCAACGTCGATGTGCATATCCCACTGGGCGCGTTCGTCGCCGTGACGGGGGTCAGCGGCTCGGGGAAGAGTTCCCTCGTCAACGAGGTTCTTTACAACACGCTGGCCCGGCGGTTGAATCGCGCCCGCACCACCGGCGCCGCCCACGACGACATCCTCGGTTTGGAGCACATCGACAAGATCATCCGCGTCGATCAAGACCCCCTCGGCAACTCCCCGAGCAGCAACCCGGCCACGTACACCGGCGTCTTCGACCTCATCCGCGAACTCTTCAGCCGGATGCCCGAGTCGAAGGTGCGCGGCTATCCGCCGCGGCGCTTCAGCTTCAATCAAAAGGGAGGCCGCTGCGAAGCGTGCGAAGGCAACGGCCAGAAGAAGATCGAGATGCACTTCCTCCCGGACGTGTGGGTCGAGTGCGATACCTGCCACGGCACGCGCTACAACCCGGAAACGCTGGCGGTGCAGTACCGCGGCAAGAGCATCAGCGATGTGTTGAATCACCCGATCGACGACGCGTTGGAACTCTTCCACAACATCCCGAAGATCCGCGTCATCCTGCAAACGCTCTCCGACGTCGGCCTCGGTTATATGCAACTCGGCCAACCGGCCCCGACGATGAGCGGCGGCGAAGCCCAGCGCGTCAAGCTCGCCGCGGAGCTCGCTCGGCCGAGCACCGGCAAGACGCTCTATTTGCTGGATGAGCCCACGACCGGTCTACACTTCGACGATGTGCAGAAGTTGTTGAACGTACTCCATCGATTGGCCGACCTCGGCAACACCGTCGTCGTGGTCGAACACAATTTGGACGTGATCAAAACGGCCGATTGGATCATCGACATGGGTCCCGAAGCCGGCACCGGCGGCGGCGAAGTCGTCGCCGTCGGCACTCCGGAAACCGTCGTGGAGTTTACGAAGGCCCATCCGGAACTGCCGCTGCACACCAGCCGGGCGCTGATGCCGGTGCTCAAGGTTGGCCCCTTCGCCGAGCGCGAACGGTACGACGCGAAGAAGGCACTCGCCAAGAAACTCGGCGACCTCTCGCTCGACGAAGTCGGCAAGGAACAAAAGCTCCCGTGGGAAGCCAACGGGATCCTCTGGCACACGCGCGACCGCATCACCACCAAAGGCACCCCGTGCAAATGGGACGGCCAAGCCCTGCTCGATGTCATCACGGCCATCGAAAGCCTCGGCGAGTTCAGCGACACCGTCTGGGAACACCGCAGCATCGTCGAAGTCCCGGCCGCGAAGAAATCGCTCGGCTGGTTTCTCCACGCGATGACCGGCCACGAAGCGTACTTGAAACTCGTGTTCCGCGTCGCGCGGAACACGTTCAAACAGACCGCGCTCGCCGAAACGCTCGCCCTGCGGCCACTGAGCGATTACCCCGGCCACGAAGGCTACGCCCGCGATCACCGCGTCGAGGTCAACAATCCGCGCGGCCCGTGGCAAGAAGTTGTGGTCACCGTCGTGAAGGATGCAGAGGCCGGGGCGAGTTCGTTCCAAACATTCCTGAAGCAAGCGGTGGAATCGTTCTTGGGCGCGGTGGCGAAGGCCGATGGCGTCTCGGCGGTGGACGCGGCGATGCCTTGGAAGATCAACGGCGAGCAGTGGCACTCCGGCGAGAAGGGCTTCCCGCCGGGCAAGAAACCGAAATGGGATCGGGCGCTGCTCGCCAAGTTGTTCGAGCTTGTGAAGCAAGCCGAGCCGTCCGCCGAATGGAAGTACGATGTCCGCGATGCGGTCACGGTGCGGTTGCCGGGGATCGGCCGGTTCTGGCTCCGGATCAAAACGAAGGAAGCGGCGAGCCTGGAAGTTTGGATCGTGGCCCCGCCGGGGAGGTTCAACGCGGCCCGGTTCGAGAGCGTCGGCGCCGGGGCGACGGTGGAATCGGATCGCCAAGAAGGATGCGATTTGGTCACGCTGCACTTCGCGCTCGCGGAGCAGTTGAACCCGAAGAAGTTGCTGCCGCTGCTGCGCGAGCTACGGGATGGTTTCGCGAAGTCGTTCGGAGAATAGCATTTCCCGTTACTGACAGTCAGCCCGACTCCAAAATGATTCCAGCGCGAAGTGCCCCACCCCCTCGTGGAATCATTTCCGATTTCTGGTAGAACCCATACGCACCAACGACTTGCGTCCGAAGTTGCATCCCGCAATGCCGGCTGAAACCATTTTGGAACCCCTGCGCATCCCTTTCCACTTCGGCTTGCAATTCCCGCCCGGTTTCTGTCCACTACGCGCATCGCCACTTTCGGGCAAGGAGGCTCGGCCATGCGCGCACGCTACTCACTCGTCGTTCCCGCAGGGATTCTCGTCCTCGGGATCGCCCTCGGCCAAGGGCCGATCGCCCCGGCCCCACTGCCGCCGACGATCGCCCCCGCTCCGCCGGCCTTCCTGCCCCCCAGTGTGACCGGCCGGCCCGCGGGGACCATTACCCCGGTGGCCGCGACCAAGCCGATCGCGCCTATCGAGCGCTTCGAGAAGAATCCGCGCGCGTTTCCCGCCGAGACGATCCAGTGCCTGCAAAGCACGCGCACCGCTTCGGCGTGGCTGGGGCGGATGAACCAATCCGACGGCCGATTTCTGGGGGGGCTGAATCCGGCGCTCGCCCGGCCGCTCGACGGGCTGAACGATCTGAACCAAGCCTACGCCTGCTGGGGCGTCTGCCGCGCGGCCAAGTTCACGGGCGACGAAAAGCTCGGGGCCTGCGCCGCCCAAGCGGTGCTGGTGTTGTTGACCCTCACGAAGGCCGACACCAACGATGCCAATTGCCGGGTGCCGATCGCGGAATCGATCCGCTGCAACCGCGTCGGCTTTGCGTCCCTGCTCGTACTCTGCATCCACGATCTGCCGTCGCCCGATGCGAAACTCGTGGCCGAGGGGGAGAAACTCTGCGCGTTCTTGCTGAAGCAAATCCAAGCCGACGGTTCGGTGAAGTACACCGACGGTGCGGAACCCTCGACCAAGACCGACCCGGACGGCGTGAACCTGTACCCCGGCCTCTGCTTCCAAGCGTTGTTGGCCGGGGATCGGGCCAAGCCGGAGCAGGCCAAACGCGATGCGCTCATCAACGGCATGAAGCACTACCGCGAGTGGTTCAAGGCCCACCCGGCCCCCGCGTTGGCGGGGTCGATGCTCCCTGCGGCTTGCGAACAGTTCCTGCGCACGAAGACCGCGACCGTCGCCGAGTTCGCTTTTGAAATGGCCGATGCTGTTTGTACTTGCCAGCACACGCCCGCCGAATCCCGCGAGGCCCGCACGGTGGGAGGCTTCCGGATCCCCGGGCAGACGGAGCCCCAATCGACGGGTGCGGTGCTGGCCGAGGCTTTGGCATGCGCCACGACCCTCGCGGCCCAAGTGCCCGACGCCACCCGCTATGCCAAATACCGCACGGCTTGCGTCGCCGCCCTCGGGTTCGCCCGCGGGTTGCAATTCACCGACGATTCCACCGCCCATTTCGAGAAAGGCTTCCGCACCCAGTTCCTTTTGGGCGGCGTCTGCACCTCTCATACGAACGGGAACATCCGGGCCGATCAAACCGCGATGCTGGCCCTCGCCCAGATGCGCTTCTTGGAATCGGGAGCCGAGAAGGGGGAATGAGTCACCCTTTGCAGGACGCGTTCGGGATGGCAGGGAGGTTCGGACGACTTCGAGAATCGGCGGCACCTCGGGTGCGCCAACGGATTCTGGCACTTGAAAATCAGCATGATTTCCCGAGCGGGGGTGGCGTAAGCCCCCCGTGTCTGCGACATTAACTCGGCGATGTTCACACGGGGGACTCACGTCCCCCGCTCAGACTGTTGGTGTTTCCCGGAACTGCCAGAATCCGTTCGTGCACCCGGTTGCTCCGATTGCTTGCGTCGCTGCGCTTGTGCCGCTATCATGATGCGAGCTTCCTTGGCACTGCACCCACCGAACCACCATGCCCAACCTGATTCTCATCAAGTCGCCGGGCGGGACGGCCACGCCGCAAACGTTTCCACTCAACGCGGGATCGAGCGGGGAGACGTCCATCGGCCGGCAGAAGACTCCGCCGGACGAATGCGATATCGTCATCGACGATGGCAAACAGGCGATCAGCCGCAAGCACGCCGTGATCTCCCACGGCCAAGGGAAGTTCTTCGTCGAGAGCTTGGGGCGCAACGGCACGCTGCTGAACAACAAGCTCGTCGAAGGCAAGATGCCGATCAAGCACGAAGACCGCTTGAAGATTTGCGATTTCCTCTTCCGCTTCCACGACGAAGCCCTCGCCACCCCGCCGCAACTGCCCGATCACCTAAAGCCGCTCTTCCCCGAGATGGCCGACGGCGAAGGCACCGGGGAAATGACCACGATCCAGCACACGGTCAACCGGAACGCGGCCCAGCAATTCCTCGAAGTTCAACCGACCGAACGCCTGCGGGCGCTGCTCGAAATCAGCACCACGCTATCGAAGACGTTGGAACTGGAACCGCTGCTGCCGCAGATTCTCGACACGCTCTTCGGCGTCTTCCGCCAAGCGGACCGCTGCTTCGTGATCCAGATCGACGACGCCGGCCGGACCTATGCGAAGGCGTTCAAGGCGCGTCGCAGCGGGATGGACGACCGCTTCAGCAAGACCATCGTGCGCCGCTGCCTCGAGCAAATGCAGGCGTACCTCAGCGAAGATGCCTCGTCCGATGCGAACCTCGGCTCCGCCCAATCGATCGCGGAATTCCGCATCCGCTCGGTCATGTGCGTACCTCTGGCCACCTCCGACGGCAAGCCGCTCGGGGCATTGCAACTCGACACGCAGGACATCACCAAGAAGTTCCGCGAAGACGATTTGAAACTGCTGACGATCGTCGGCAACCTCGCCTCTGTCGCGGTGGAGAAGGCCCAGAACCACGCGATGCTGATGCTGCGCGAGAAAGCGCTGCGGGAAATCGAACTCGCCAAATTGGTGCAACTCGGCTTCTTGCCGCAGACGCTACCGCAAGTCCCGGGGTACGAGTTCTTCGGCTTCTACAGCGCCGCCCAAACCATCGGCGGCGACTATTACGACTTCATCCCGTTACCCGGCGGTTTGCTCGCCGTCGTGCTCGGCGACGTGGCCGGGAAAGGGGTGCCGGCCGCGCTGTTGATGGCGAAGCTCAGCGCCGAAGCCCGCTTCGCGATGCTCACCCAATCGGAGCCGCACAAAGCCATCGGCATTTTGAACAACCAATTGTTCCGCGGCATCGGCGACCGCTTCGTCACCTTGGCGGCGCTCGTGCTGAACCCGGTGACGCACCGGGTCATCATCGTGAACGCGGGGCACGTCAACCCCCAGCGCTACCGCTGCGGCGATGGGGATTTCTCCGAAGCCATCGACACCGAGCGCACCGGATTGCCCCTCGGCGTCATGGAAGGCTTCGAATTCGAATCGGTGACCGTCACCCTCGAAGCGGGCGACTCGCTGCTGATCTTCACCGACGGCGTCTCGGATGCGATGTCGCCGGATGGGGAACTCTTCGAAATGGAACGGGTGACCAAGGCCGTTCTCCCCGACTCCGTCATCGCCGCCGATATGCGCCCCAAGTCCATCGGCGAGCGCGTCGTCGCGGCCGTGCGCAAACACGCCGCGGGCCGCGCCCAAAACGACGACATCGCCCTCGTTTGCTTCGGCCGCGTCGATTCGCCCTCCAGTGGCGCCGCGACCGGCACGAACCTCAACGCCCGCACCGCCGATTGATCCCGGAAGAGCGAACCATGGCCTCGACCGCGTTCCCCGACGTCGAAACGGAAACGGATACGGAAGTCCGCGAGGACCGGAAGTATCAACCGCCGTACCACGTCATCTTGCTCAACGACGACGACCACTCGTTCGAGTACGTCATTCTGATGATGAAGGAGTTGTTCGCGCACCCCGTCGAGAAGGGCTTCAAAATGGCCGTGACGGTGCACGAAACCGGCCGGGCCATCGTGCTGACGACGACTCTCGAACACGCGGAATTGAAGCAGGATCAGATCCACGCCTACGGCCCGGATGCGACTATCCCGCGCTGCCAAGGTTCGATGACCGCCGTGTTAGAACCGGCGGAATGACCGGTCACCTCAAATACGAGCCGGACGTGAGTGAGCGACGGACCGCATGCCTCTCGGCAAGTTACGAATTGCGTCCCCGGGCTATCGGTCCGTCGCCGGTTCGTCTGGTCACTACGAGCCGGACGCGTCAGCGACGGACCGCATGCCTCTCGGCAAGTTACGAATTGCATCCCCCGGCTATCGGTCCGTCGCTCACTCACTCACGCTTCCGGCTCGTGAATGATCCCGCATGCCACGACTGCACTCACCCCGCTTTCACCGTCACCATCCAGCCGACGCCGAACTTGTCGTTGACCATACCGAAGCTGGACGTCCAGAATGTCGGCATCAGCGGCATCGTGATCTGCCCGCCTTCGGCGAGGGCATCGAAGCGCGCCTTCGCTTCGGCATCGTCCGCCACTTCCAGCGACAGCGCGATCCCCTCGAACTTACCTTGGCCGGTGCAACGGCCGTCGGACGCCATCAATTGCGTGTCGCCGATCTTGAAGTTCGAGTGCATGATCTTGTCTTTTTGCCCGGTCGGGCACATCGCCGGGTCGGGGCTGTCCGAGAACCGCATCATCGCGGTCACCTCGGCGCCGATCGCGGACTTGTAGAAACCGAGGGCTTCTTCGCAACGACCCTCGTAGCAGAGGTAAGCTTGGACGAGCATCGCGGATCTCCGGAACCGGGTGGGGGCAGAACGGCGCAGTTGTACCATCCGCCGGGGCCGGCGTCAGCGGGTGACGGCCATAAACGGGCCGATTCGCGGTCCGATTATTCAGGCTCAACCGAGCTTGGCCCCGCCGTCGGAATGCTGGTAAGATTATCCCTCTGCCGAATCTCTCCCCGTCCGCGGTGTTCGATGCTCCGTTCCTTCGCCGTCATTCTCAGTACGTTGGTCGCCGGCTCCGCGCTCCCTGCGGCAGAGCCGGATTTCGACCGCGCCGTGGCCCCGATTCTCACGGCCTGCCTCGATTGCCACGCGGGCGCGGAAGCGAAGGGAAAGCTCGACCTGAGCCGGAAGCAATCCGCATTCGCTGGCGGCAAGGGGGGCGTCGGCGTTGCGCCGGGCAAGCCGGACGCGAGTGCGATCTGGGCGAAAATCGAAGCCGGCGAGATGCCCCCGAAGAAGCCACTGTCGGCGGCCGACATGGCGACCGTGAAAGCGTGGATCGAAGCGGGCGCGGCTTGGGGCACCGACCCGATCGACCCGAACGCGTTCAGTACGGCGTCCCGAGCCGGGCGAGATTGGTGGTCGCTTCAGCAAGTCAAGCGACTGGCCGGCACCCGCGATATCGACTCGTTCATCGGGGCGAAGCTCGTTGCGGCCGGGTTGAAAGCTTCCGCGCCGGCGGACCGACGCACGCTCATCCGCCGGTTGAAGTTCGACTTGCTCGGCCTGCCGCCGACACCGGAAGAAGTCGAAGCGTTCGTCGGGAATCCTTCGCCGGATGCCTACTCGAAGTTGGTCGAAACGTACTTGGCCTCGCCGCAGTACGGGGAGCGCTGGGCGCGGCATTGGCTCGATGCGGTCCGTTTCGCCGAGAGCCACGGTTTCGAGACGAACACCGTGCGGGCGAACGCGTGGCATTACCGCGACTGGGTCATTCGAGCCTTCAACGACGACAAACCCTACGACCGCTTCGTCTTCGAACAATTGGCGGGCGACACCGTCGGCGCCGACGCGGGCACCGGCTTCCTCGTGGCGGGGGCGTGGGACGCGGTGAAAAGCCCCGATCCGGGCCTGACCGCGAACCAACGGGCCGACGAGTTGCACGACATCGTCGGCACCGTCGGTTCCACGTTCCTGGGGCTGACCATCGGCTGCGCCCGTTGCCACAACCACAAATTCGACCCGATCCCGCAGCTCGACTACTACCGCATCAAAGCGGTCTTCGCCGGGGTTCAACACGGCGAGCGCAAACTGCACCTCGGCGAGTCCGCGACACGCACTAAGCAGATCGAACTCGCCAAAGCCAAGCTCGCGGCGGTCGAAACCCAGTTGGCCGCGTTGGAACCCCTCGCGGATCCCGCCGCGATCCGGGCGAACCGAGCCCCCATCAACCCGGCTCGGAATGTGGAGCGGTTCGCGCCCACGAAGGCCAAATTCGTGCGGTTCGTGGTCTTCGCGGCGGATGGCATCGAACCCTGCCTCGACGAATTGGAAGTCTTCACCGAGGGCGATCAGCCCGTGAACGCCGCACTGGTCAGCGCCGGGACGAAAGCGACCTCGGCCGGCGACTACCCCGGTTCGCCGGACATCCACCGCTTGGCCTTCCTGCACGATGGCCAGTACGGCAACGGCCGCAGTTGGATTTCGAACACCTTTGATCGCGGGCGCGTCACGCTGGAATTCGGCGATGTCCGAGTGATCGACCGAGTCGTTTGGGGCCGCGATCGCGAGGGGAAATTCAAAGATCGCCTCGCCGCGCGGTACCGCATCGACGTGTCCCTCGACGGCAAGGCGTGGCAAGTCGTCGCGTCGTCCGACGACCGCGCGGCCGCGGGATCGAAACTCGAAGCCCCCGCCTCGCTCACGCCCGCCGAGCGGAAGGTGTGGCTCGCGCTGGGCCAACAGGCCGCAGAATTACGAGCGAGCCTGACGACGTTGCAGAGTGCGGATCTGGCTTACATCGGCCGCTTCACCGAATCCGAACCGACGCACCGCTTGCACCGGGGCGATCCGCTGGAGAAACGCGAGGTCGTCGCGCCGGCGGCTCTGTCCGAACTCCCGATTCGCACGGCGTTCCCTCCCGGAATCCCGGAGAGCGCCCGCCGGGCGACGCTGGCCAAGTGGATCATCGATCCCGCGAACCCGCTGACCGCGCGGGTGATGGTCAACCGGCTCTGGCAACACCATTTCGGCGCCGGCCTGGTCGCCACATCGAGCGACTTCGGCTTCAACGGCGGTCGCCCCAGCCACCGCGAGTTGCTCGATTGGCTGTCGGCCGAGTTCGTCGCGAAGAAATGGTCGGTCAAAGAGATGCACCGGTTGATCGTGCTCTCGCACACGTACCGCCAGTCGTCGGCACCCTATCCGAATGCGTTGGCCAAGGATGCGAGCACGCGATTGTTGTGGCGCTACCCGCCCCGGCGTTTGGAAGCCGAGGCGATCCGCGACGGGATACTCGCGGTCAGCGGAAAGCTCGACCTGAACGCCGGCGGGCCGGGGTTCGACTTGTTCGAGCCGAACGGGAACTACGTGAAAGTGTTCACGCCGAAGAAGACGTTCGGCCCGGCCGAGTTCCGCCGCATGATCTACCAGCAGAAGCCGCGGATGCAACTGGACGACACCTTTGGCGCATTCGATTGCCCCGATGCCGGCCAGATCACCCCGAAGCGCAATGCGTCTTCGACGCCACTGCAAGCGCTCAACTTGCTCAACAGCCCTTTCGCGGTGCAACAGGCCGGATATTTCGCGGAGCGCGTCGAGAAAGACGCCGGCAAAGATCCGACGGCCCGAGAGAAGCGGGCGTTTCAACTCGCCTTCCAGCGCGAGCCGACGGCGAAGGAATCGGCCGCGGCGATGAAGTTGATCGGCGAGCACGGGTTGGCGGCGCTCTGTCGGGCCTTGTTGAACGCGAACGAGTTCCTGTATGTGGATTGAGCCGAGAATGACCCACCCGCTACTCGACCGCCGCCGCTTCCTCACCGAGGCTTCCTCGGGCCTCGGGGGCATCGCCCTCGCGTCTCTTTTGGCCGAGCAAGGCTTGCTCGCGTCGGGGCCGGTGCTTCCGGACATCAAGTCGGAGGCGCCGCTCGCTCCGCGCAAGACGCACTTCCCCGCGAAGGCGAAGCGCGTCCTCACCATCTTTTGCTCCGGCGCCGTCAGCCATGTCGATTCCTTCGACTACAAACCCGAGTTGCTCAAGCGCGATGGGCAACCGTTGCCGGGGGGCGATAAGCTCGTCACGTTCCAAGGGGCGCAGGGCAACTTGGTGAAGCCGATTTGGAAGTTCAAGCCGCGCGGCAATAGCGGCAAGATGCTGTCCGACCTCTTCCCGAAACTCGCGGAACTCGCGGACGACCTCTGCTTCATCCACTCGATGACGGCCAAGAGCAACACGCACGGCCCGGCCGAGAACCAGATGAGCACGGGCTTCACGCTCGACGGCTACCCGAGCGCGGGGGCGTGGGTGAGCTACGCGCTGGGCAGCGAGTGCCGGGATCTCCCGGCGTTCGTGGCCATCCCCGACCCGCGCGGCGTCCCGCAAGTCGGCCCCAACAACTGGGGGAGCGCGTTCTTGCCCGCCGTGTTCCAAGGCACCCCCTTCACCGCCGACAAGCCGATCCCGAACCTCGCCCGACCGAGTGGAATTTCCCCGAAAGCCGACGAAGCGACCCGCGAGTTCCTGAAGCGATTGAATGCCGAGCACCTGCAAGCCCGAACGGGCGACACCGACCTCGCGGCCCGCATCGCGGGGCACGAACTCGCGGCGAAGATGCAGCTCCGCGCCGGGGAAGTCGCCGATTTGTCGAAGGAACCGAAGTCGATCCACGAGGAATACGGCACCGGCGACGCGGACAAAACCAAGGCCGGTTTCGCCCGCAATTGCTTGCTCGCCCGGCGGCTCTTGGAGCGCGACGTTCGCTTCGTCCAACTCTTCAACGGCTCGTATGCGATGGGCGAGGGCGTCGGCAACTGGGACGGTCACAAGACGATCCAGAAGCAGTACGACCTCCACGCCCCGATCTTCGACCGACCCTGCGCGGCGCTGCTCACCGACCTGAAACGCTCCGGCTTGTTGAAGGACACGCTCGTGGTCTGGGTCACGGAATTCGGGCGGATGCCGACGTTCCAGAAAGGGGCGAGCGGCCGCGATCACAACCCGAAGGGATTCACCGTTTGGCTGGCGGGGGCCGGGGTGAAGCCGGCGTTCAGCTACGGGGCCACCGACGAGTTCGGCTACCGGGCGGTCGAGAACGAAACGACGATTTACGATCTCCACGCCACGATCCTGCACATCCTCGGGTTGGATCACGAGCGGCTCAGCTATTACCACAACGGCATCGACCGCCGGCTGACCGACGTTCACGGTTCGGTGATCAAGGACATATTGGCGGGGGGGTGAGGAACGGTTGCGGTTGACTTTTGCCGCGGCCGGGTCGATACTGCCAGCATGTGGCAAACGGCGCTCACCTTCTGGTTCACCATCGTCACCCTGATCGGGCCGGGGGTCTGCTGCTGCTCCGTGGCGGTTGCGAAGCCCACCGAATCGGCCCATCCGTCGAAGCCCGCCAAGTCGTGTTGTGAGCGACTGGCCGACCCACAGCAACTGGCCGACCCACAGCAAATGCCCGCCGAGCCGAAACCCGACCCCGCTAAGAAGTGCCCATGCGAGCGCGTGAAGCACGAAGCGACGGCGCCCACCTACGAAATCGCGGCCACCGGCGTGATCGCGACCGGTTCGACTTGGTTGCTACTCGATGCATCCATTGAATTCGGCTCCGGCTCCTCCGCACGGCGCCCGCCCGCGCCCCTCGGCACATCTCAATCGGTGCCCCCAGCAGCCGGTCGAACCCTGCTCGCACTCCATTCCACGCTGCGCTGCTAGTCATTTCTTTCGACGCATTCCGCGTCGCCGCCCCCTGCTCCTTCATTCTTTCCCACACGACCGCACTCGCGCAGAGGTTCCGTTATGTCTCGTTTCATCGCCTTGGGTTGCGCCATCCTCGTGGCCGGCTGTTCGTCGAATTCAACGCCGCCGGTCACCGAAGCCACCGCTCCGACAAAGACCGAAGACGCCCACGCCCACAAACCCGGTAAGCACGGCGGCGCGCTGATCCCCATCGGGAGCGACAAATACCACGCCGAAGCCGTGTTCGAGAAAGGGGGCACCGTTCGGCTCTTCACACTCGGTCAGAACGAAGCCACGGTGCTCGAAGTCGAATCGCAAGAACTGTCCGGCTCCGTGCGGGCGATCACCGCCACGGACTGGGAACCGTTCGTGCTGGCCCCCAGCCCGCAACCGGGAGATAAGCCCGGCACGACCTCGCAGTTCACCGG
>JANOSQ010001101.1:0-3737 GCA_031415915.1 Fimbriiglobus sp.
CCAAATCGCATGTTTTCCCGAGCGGGGTGGCGTTAGCCCCCCGTGGGTATGAAATGGATGGTCTGTCGATGCCACGGGGGACTGACGTCCCCCGCTCGCGAAGAAGGTCTTTCCCCGAGACCGCCAGAATCCGTTGGTGCATCCGAGGGGTCAGCCTACGAACAAACCCCGCCTCGCGGCGGGGTTTCACATTCCGACTACTTGCTGCTCGGCAGATCGGGCGGCAGCAGCAGCATGTTCGGCGGCATCGGCGAGGAATAGGTCGGCCGGGCGGTCGGTTTGCCCTTCGTCGGCGCCGGGCGCTCGTCGTCTTCGCGGGGCGTCGAACTCCGGGCGGTGCCGAGCACCGGCGGTTCCAACTGCGGTAAGCCGGGGCCGGCGCTGGTTCGCAGATCGTAGCCACGGGACTCGCCGCCGTTGTTCTTGCTCAGCGAGGCGACCGAAGCCCCGCCGCTCGTCTTGGCCCGCGAAGCCAAGTCGGCCGGGGGCTTCCGCAGCGAGTCGATCCACTTCACTTGCAGGTTGTCGACGCTGTCGAATTCGTAGTGGTTGGCCACGGCCTTTTCCCAATTCTTGTTCCCCTTCTGCATCCCCGATTCGAGGAAATCGAGGAACCGCTTCCGGCCCTTCAGCCCGCCGCCACCGAGGGCGATGAGGTAATCCGACACCGAATAGCCCTGGGCGTAGAGCACGATCATATCGCGGGGGTATTCCTTCATGGAGAAGAGAATCCGCAGGGGAATGGCGCGACCGGCATTCAGGAACTCCCGGCACTTCACATCGTGGTCGAGCCGCTCTTTATCGTTCTCGGACAGTACCGATCCGCCTTCGTCGGCCCAGCGCGGCACCGCTTGACCGAAGTGGTGCGCCAACACCGTGTGCGTGATTTCGTGGGGGAGAACACTTTCGAGGAGTTGCTTCACGCTGCCGAAGATCTTCATCTCTTGGGAGAGCACGCCCTGCGCACGATCCGAGAACGTGAACGTGGTGGCGCCGCCGGTGCGGCCTTCGGTGATTTCGATGACGAGCGGGCACTTCTGGGACCAGCGCGGCATTTCTTTGCCGAGCCAATCGCGGGCTTTCTCGTCGCGGTACTTCTCGGCGTATTCGCCGAAAGTCTTAGCGAGCGGTTTCGTCGGCGCGTGCACGACGAAATTCTCGGTGACGTACCGCTCGTCGGCGCGGGCCGCGGCGATGGCGAAAAACGAACAGATGAATGCCAGGGGCAGTGACCGACGAAGGGTCATTCCTTTGACCTCCGTGGAGTGGATCGAACGTCAGTTGGCGACGCCGAACCATCGTGGTGGCGTCGGAAGTGTACCGTGCAATGCGGGTGCCAAGGACGGGAAGCGGGCTGCGTGCGGGCAAGTGGGCCGAAGTAAAGTGCGTGCGGAGCGGGCTTTCGGGTTTGCAGCAGCGATGCGGATTCGCGGGCGCGGCCGGGGAATCGGTGTAAGTTCTACCGTTTGCCCCGGCGGATGGTCTGAGGTGGGGGATGTAAGAAGTACAAAGGTGCTATCAGAGTTTCGACGGGATCGGCTCGTCGAACTCCATGTTGGCGAAGGAGTTCTTCGTCTCGTCCGGGGTAAGCAGCAACACGGTGCTGATGTCGGCCACGGCTTCGTCCGGGAGTAAGTCGAGATACTTCCAAACCGCTTGGCTCCGCTCGGCCCGGTTGGTCCCTCGAAAGTCCGGATCGATGATGCGCAGCCGTACCGACATGGAGTTCTGACGGTAGAGTTTAACGTCCGCCCGGGGATGATCGGCCTGATAAATGGCGAGCGCCCCAGAGATCACGTCGAGTACTTCGTCGGACTTGGGCCGGGTTTTAGCTTTTGCCATGTCAAAGTCTCCCTTGGGCCCATTGAAGGATAGCCCGAGCCGATGTCAAGAAGGCTAACGATTCATCGGTGCGGATAAATCGCGGGATGTATCGCAAGTCAGTCGACCAGTTGTTGACGAGTGCGAAATGCCTCGTGATCTCCCGCGGAAAAAGGGATCCGCCCACCGCCAAGTATTCTATCCGAAGCCAATCGTAGTCGTGAGCCTTGGATCCACGAAAGGATTTGAGCACAGTCGGACGGTCTGCCTTCCGTGCGGAAGCGAGCAGCAAGGCCTTCAAGATGCATTCGATCGAATACCCCGCGAGATAGACAGCCCCCGTCGTGTATCCCGCTTCTTGGAGCACTTCGGCTTCTTCGTACCGCTGAACGGCGCATCTGGAGAAGAGCCGCGAATCGGAGCGAATTGGTTTGGCCATCGGAGTTGCCCATTTCGACTTCGGAGCAGAAGATCATCGCGTCAACAGACCTTCTTGTTCCGACGCTTCGGCTTCGCAACTGCTGTGACTTCACTGAGTGCGATCGAAGCCGCCGAGTTTTCGGCCCGTTTCAAAAGCTTCTCGATTTCCTTCCGTTCGGCAGGGGTGAAGGTCATCGTGGCGCGGATGTTTTTGGAATAGATCCGCTCCGCTATCAACGGTGCCACTTCGCGGAAATCGAGCTTCTCGTCGTGCAGATCGAGGAAGTGATCGAAGGTCAAAATCGGGTGCTCGTAGGCTCCGGTAGTCTTGTGGGGGTCGATCCCTATCCAGTTCACCATCCCGGCCACACCACCAACGATTGCGTCCCGCCCGATTCCGCCGACGCCGATCACCGCATCAAAATTCCACGACCGAACGGGACCCATGCAGTCGCTACAGCCGAACTCCCCTCGTGCGTTCGGATCGCCGGCGTGTGTCCGTTTGTAAACGAGAACCCGTTTCATTGACTGCTCCTCCAATTGTTGACCGCGAGCATCGTACCAGATGGTTCCACCTTCGCTACCGACCTTGCACCACCTCGGCGAATCCGGATAATCCACCTGTCGAACCCCCGCCGGAGTGCCGCATGTCCCGCCTCTCTCTCTGCGTTCCCCTGTTGCTGCTCGCCTGCACCCCGCTGCTGGCGCAGCCGTTGAAGCGGGCCGACCTCAAGCCCGGCTTGGTCTTCGCGGCGCAGGATTCGGCGAAGTTCACCACGACCCGGCTCGAACCACTTGTCGCCTTGACTTTGGCACCGGGGGAAGCGGTTCACCCCCAAGCTTCCGGCGGCGAAGCGGCGTACACGTGGACCGGGTACATCCAGATCATCACGGCGGGGAAGTACAAGTTCGACACGGCGCTTCTCGGCAAATTGACCGTCCGCATCGACGGCGTCGAAGTCCTCGGCGGAGAAGTCGTTGGCGACGCGGCTCAACCACTCGTCGGCAAAGAGATCGAACTGAAACCGGGCATTCAACTGTTCGAAGTCCAACTGCTCCGCACCTCAAAGGGTGCCCGTGTCGAACTGCATTGGCAAGGCCCCGGCTTCGTCCGAGAACCGATCCCGTACTTCTTCTTCGGGCACACGTTGAAACAGCGCCCCGCCGAGTTCACCACCGATTTGAAGAAAGAGCACGGCCGATTCCTGTTCGAGGAACACGCCTGCATCAAGTGCCATGCGGCGACTCAGGACGACGCCATGGCGAAGACGCTCGTCGATCGCAAGGGGCCGAGCCTCACGGAGATCGGCAAGCGGGCCTACCCCGGCTGGATCAACGCGTGGTTGAAGGATCCGAAAGCCCACCGCCCGCAGACGACGATGCCGAAAGTCTTCGCCGACGACGAAGTCGGGGACAGGCAGCGCTACGCGGTCACCGCCTACCTCGCCAGCCTCGGCGGTTCGCTGCCGGAGTACCGGGCGCCGACCGTGCTTCCG
>JANOSQ010001102.1:0-13465 GCA_031415915.1 Fimbriiglobus sp.
CGACTTTGTATTCGTCTTCTCTGTGTCTCTGTGCCTCTGTGGTTAACTGGTTTGAAGCGGCCGATCACCAAGCGAAGTGGCTGAACGCCTTGTTGGCTTCGGCCATCTTCACCGTCTGTTCGCGCTTCGACATCGCTTCGCCTTCGCGGCGACTGGCGGCGATCAGTTCGTCCGCGAGGCGCTGGAAAGTCGGCCGGCCGGCCTTGCTGCGGATGGCGATGAGGATCCAGCGGATCGCGAGCGATTGTTGGCGCTGCGGCTTCACCTGCATCGGCACTTGGTAGTTGGCCCCGCCGACGCGGCGCGAGCGCACTTCCAAAGCCGGCTTCACGTTGTCGATGGCCGCCTTGAACACTTCGATCGGATCGGCGTCCGGGATGCGCTTCTTGATCAGATCCATGGCGTCGTAGACGATCCGAGTCGCGACCGACTTCTTCCCGTCGTGCATCAAGCAGTTGATGAACTTCGAGAGCAGCAGCGAGTTGAACCGGACATCCGGAACCATCTTCTCGTAGCTGGCGGTGCGTGCCTTCGTGCCCATTGCATTCCCGATGTTAGCCCGACGCGCGAGCGTGGGGGTTGATGATTCGAATACCCAAACCCTCGCTTGCGCGTCGGGCTAACGTTCGATTTACTTCCCGTCCGACTTCGCCCCGTACTTGGAGCGGGCTTGCTTGCGATCCGTGACCGCTTGGCAGTCGAGCACACCGCGGACGATGTGGTAGCGAACGCCCGGCAAGTCGCGGACCTTCCCGCCGCGGACGAGCACGATCGAGTGCTCTTGCAAGTTGTGGCCTTCGCCGCCGATGTACGCCGTGACTTCGACGCCGGTCGACAGGCGAACCCGCGCGACTTTCCGCAGGGCCGAGTTCGGTTTCTTCGGGGTCATCGTCTTCACCACGGTGCACACACCGCGCTTTTGCGGGCACCCTTCCATGGCGGGGTGTTTGGGCTTCGACCGCTGCGGCGTGCGGGGCTTTTTCACCAACTGGTTGATCGTCGGCATTCCGAACCTCAAAGGCACTCGTACAAACGGTTCGACCGCACGGAATCCCCGCGCAGTCGGAACAAGTAATAAAGCAAAAGGGTGCCCGCTCTGCTAGGGCACCTTCGGGAAAATTTCGGAAAACGCCGCGGGTCGGGCTCAATGCGAAACAGTCGGTACGACCGCCGGTATGCAACACTCGGCCGGTACGAGCCACAGTTCGGGGCTCATTCGCCCGACCCTCCTTCCGAAATCCGAACGCATTTCGGATCGCCGAACCACACGGCCACGTGGTCTTCCGGCACCCACGACTCTTCGTCGGTGCCGACGACGACGGCGAGCAGCCCGTCCAACTCGACCATCTGCCCGCGATTCCACGTCGCCATGGCTTACCCGATCAATTGTGCGCCGGGATGCTGGTGTAGCCCGGTTCCGCCGGCATGTTGATGCGGACTTCCGACTCGTGGTGCAGCTTGAAGCCGGTCCCGGCCGGGATCAAGTGGCCCAGGATCACGTTCTCCTTCAAGCCCACGAGCAAGTCCACCTTGCTGGCGAGGGCCGATTCCGTGAGCACCTTCGTCGTTTCTTGGAACGACGCGGCGCTGATGAAGCTGTCCGATTGAACCGCCGCCTTCGTGATGCCGAGCAGTTGCACTTCGCTGTCGGCGGGGGTCGGCGTCTCGAACGTGGGCAACTTCTTCTTGGTGCCCCCTGCGGCGGTGATGGTGGCCCGGGCTTCGTCGAGGTCTTCGCGGGTCACAATCTCGTGTTCGCGGAAGTGCGCTTCGCCGGGGTTGACGATCTTCACGCACTCCTCGACCAACCGGCGGTTGATCTCGGCGAAGTTAAACTTGTCCATGACGAGGCCCGGCAGCAGCCCGGTGTCGCCCGTCTTCTCGACCTTCACTTTGCGGAGCATCTGCGAGCAGATGATCTCGATGTGCTTGTCGTCGATATCCACGCGCTGGGCGCGGTAGACCGCTTGGACTTCGCGGACGAGGTACTCTTGCACGGCTTCTTGACCTTTGATCGCCAAAATATCGTGCGGCACGAGCGGGCCGTACACCAGCGGGTCGCCGGCTTTCACGTATTCGCCCGTTTGTACGCACTGCTGGGCACCGGCGGGCACTTGGTGTTCCTTCTCCGGGGCGCCCGTCGGCTTGCCGTCTTCCGTTTCCGGTTGAACCCAGATGATCCGCTTGCCGCGCTTCTTCACCGGGTCGAGGCGAACCTTCCCGGAGATGCCCGCCATGACGGCGGGGTTGCGCGGCCGGCGGGCTTCGAAGAGTTCGGTCACGCGCGGCAGACCGCCTGTGATGTCCTGCGTCTTCGACGCTTCGCGGGGCGTCTTGGCGATCAGAGTCCCCGCCGCGACTTCTTGGCCGTCCATCACCATGACGTTGGCGCGCTCGTGGATGAAGTAGGCCCGAAGGACGTTGCCCTTTTTGTCTTCGATGAGCACCTGCGGGTGGAGGTCGCCCTTGTGTTCCATGATCGTTAACCGTTCGATCCCCGAGCTGGCGTCGCGTTCCCGGCGGAGGGTTTCCCCTTCGCGGATGTCTTGGTACCGAACCTTCCCGCCGTCTTCCGATATGATCGGAATCGCGTTCGGATCCCAGCGGCACAGCGGCGTGCCGGGCTGGATTTCTTGGTTCTCGGCGACGAGCAATTCGGCACCGTTGGGCACGGCGTAGCGTTCGATCGGCTCGCGGTCTTTCGGGCGGACGATGACGACTTCGCCGGTGCGGGCCAACGCGATCCGTTGGCCTTGCTCATTGGTCGTGACCGTGATGCGCTCGAAGGTGACGATGCCGCCCTTCTTCGATTTCGATTCGCTGTCGGACGCGGTCCGCTGGGCGACGCCGCCCAAGTGGAAAGTCCGCATCGTGAGCTGCGTGCCCGGTTCGCCGATCGACTGGGCCGCGATGATCCCGGCGGCCATGCCCTCTTCGACGAGCGAGCCGGTGGACAGGTCCATCCCGTAGCAGAGCCGGCAGATGCCGAGGGTCGCTTGGCACGTCATCGGGCTGCGGACGGTGACTTTGTCGATCCCGAGTTTCTCGAGGAAGCGGGCCTTGTCGGGAGTGAACATCTCGTTTTCTTCGACGATCGGCGCCCCCGTCTGCGGGTGCACAATGGCGTTCCGGCTGACCCGGCCGCGGATGGCGTCGTACAGCGGGCGATCGACTTCGTCGCCCTTGTACATGATCCCCTTGGTGACGCCTTGCGTGGTGCCGCAATCGTACTGGGTGAGCACGACGTTCTGGGCCACGTCGGCGAGCTTGCGCGTCAAGTAACCCGAGTCGGCCGTCTTGAGCGCGGTGTCGGCCAAGCCTTTCCGGGCACCGTGCGTCGAGCTGAAGTATTCCAACACCGTCAAGCCTTCGCGGAAGTTCGACTTGATCGGCGTCTCGATGATTTCGCCCGACGGCTTGGCCATGAGGCCCCGCAACCCGGCGAGCTGGCGGATCTGCTCTTGGCCCCCGCGGGCACCCGAGATGCTCATCAGGTAGACCGGGTTCAAGTACGGCACCACCTTGCCCGATTCGTCCGGCCGGCGGTCGTGGGCGAGGTCGTACATGAGTTGCTTGGTGATCGCTTCGCGGGCGCCGTTCCAGTTGTCGATCGTCTTGTTGTAGCGCTCCGAGTCGGTGATGATCCCCTTCTCGTACTGCTTGCGGAGCTTCTCGACTTCCTTATCCCGCGCCTTCAATTCACCTTCCTTCATATCGGGCGTGCGCAGGTCGCTGGCGGCGAAGCTGAGGCCCGACTTCGTCGATTCCTTGAAGCCGATTTCCTTCATCTTGTCGAGCAGCTTGATCGTCTCGCGGCGACCGAGGATCTGGTAGCAGTCGGCGATGATTCGGCTGAGATACTTGGTGCCGAGGGCGAGGTCGTAGAAGGCCATCTTCTCGTGGAGGATGTCGTTGAAGATCACGCGGCCAACGGTGGTGCGGACGAGCCCGTTCGGCTTGCGCGGCAGTTCTTCCGGCTTGCTGGCGCCGCGTTCGTCCTTCACTTCGCTGATGATCTTCTTGTCGAGCGCGAGCCGGACTTGGATGCGGGCGTGGATGCCGAGTTTCCCTTCGGCGTAGGCTTGGTAGACTTCCATTTGCGAATGGAAGGTCATGCCGTCGCCCTTTTCGATCTTCTCGCCTTCTTCCCCGCGGGCGGCGGTGAGCCAGTAACAGCCCATCACGATGTCCTGCGACGGCGTGATGATCGGGTTGCCGTTGGCCGGGCTGAAGATGTTGTTCGTGCTCATCATGAGCACGTAGGCTTCGACCTGCGCCTCGATCGACAGCGGCAGATGCACGGCCATTTGGTCGCCGTCGAAGTCGGCGTTGAAGCCTTTGCAGACCAGCGGGTGGATGCGGATGGCGTTGCCTTCGATGAGCACCGGCTCGAACGCTTGGATACCCATGCGGTGGAGCGTGGGAGCACGGTTCAGCAGCACGGGGTGGTTCTTGGTGACTTCTTCGAGAATGTCCCAGACGACATCGTCTTTGCGTTCGAGCATCTTCTTCGCCGACTTGATCGTGTCGGCGTGGCCGAGTTCCTTCAGGCGGCGGATGATGAACGGTTGGTAGAGTTCGAGGGCGATCTTCTTGGGCAACCCGCACTGGTGCAGGCGGAGTTCGGGGCCGACGACGATGACGGAGCGGGCCGAGTAGTCGACCCGTTTGCCGAGGAGGTTTTCTCGGAAGCGGCCCTGCTTACCCTTGATCATGTCGGTGAGCGACTTGAGCGGGCGGTTGCTGGAACCGAGCACGGGGCGCTTGCAGCGGTTGTTGTCGAAGAGCGCGTCCACGCTCTGCTGGAGCATGCGCTTCTCGTTCTTGATGATCACTTCCGGAGCGTTCAGATCGACGAGCTTCTTGAGCCGGTTGTTGCGGTTGATGATGCGGCGGTACAAGTCGTTCAAGTCCGACGTGGCGAAGTTGCCGCTGTCGAGGAGCACGAGCGGCCGGAGATCCGGCGGGATGACCGGGATGCACTCGAGCACCATCCACTCGCACTTGTTGCTGCTGTCGCGCAGCGCTTCGACCGTCTTGAGGCGCTTGACGAGTTCCTTCAAGCGCTGCTTGCTGGCCTTCTCACCGCGCTTCATTTCGGTTTCGAGGCGCTCGCGCAGGCTCGCCGACAGTTCGACGAGGTTGAGCTTCTCGAGCAGTTTTTTGACGGCTTCGGCGCCCATGTCGACTTCGAAGGTATCGCCGAACTCTTCGCGCTTCTTTTTGTATTCGTCTTCGGTCAGGAGTTGCTTTTCCTTGAGCCCCGTGACTTCCGCGTTGCCCGGATCGGTGACGACGTAATCTTGGAAGTAGATGATCTTTTCCATGCTGCTGGTCTTCATGTCCAGCAGGGTGCCCAAGCGCGAGGGCATCGCTTTGAAGAACCAGATGTGGACGACCGGCGCGGCCAGTTCGATGTGGCCCATGCGCTTGCGGCGGACGCGGCTGTGCGTCACCTTCACGCCGCAGCGGTCGCAAATCATGCCTTTGAACTTCATGCCGCGGTATTTGCCGCAGGTGCATTCCCAGTCCTTTTCGGGCCCGAAGATGCGCTCGCAGAAGAGGCCGTCCTTTTCGGGGCGGTAGGTGCGGTAGTTGATGGTTTCGGGCTTCTTGACTTCGCCGAAGCTCCACGAGCGGATGTCGTGCGGGCTAGCCAGGCTGATGCGCACGGCGCCGTAGTCGTTAATGCGGTCGTAGTTTCCGGTCTCGGTGGCGCTGGCTCCGGCGGCGGCGGTGGTCGCGGTGCTCATATCTCATCTCCAGTCGGGAGTATTTCGTTCGGAAAATGCGAATCGTCGCCGCGAGCTCGCGAGCGCCGATGGCGGCTCGCAAACTCCCGGCAAACCGCTGTACTACACCCGCTTCTTCTCCAACTGCATGTTCAGCCCGAGGCCGCGGATTTCGTGGGTCAGCACGTCGAAGCTCGCGGGGGTGCCGGCTTCGAGGGTGTTCTCCCCCTTCACCATGCTCTCGTAGATCTTCGTGCGGCCTTCCACGTCGTCCGACTTCACCGTCAGCAGCTCCTGCAGGATGAACGCGGCCCCATAGGCCTCGAGCGCCCAGACTTCCATTTCGCCGAAGCGCTGGCCACCGAAGCGGGCTTTCCCGCCGAGCGGCTGCTGCGTGATGAGCGAGTACGGCCCCGTGGCGCGGGCGTGGACCTTGTCGTCCACCAAGTGGTGGAGCTTGAGCATGTAGAGGTAGCCGACGGTCACCGATTGCTCGAAGCGCTCACCGGTGCGGCCGTCGTACAGCACGCTCTTGGCGGTTTCGTTGAGGCCCGCTTCCTTAAAGGTCCGCTTGATTTCCTCTTCGGTCGCCCCGTCGAACACCGGCGTGATCGCCTTGAAGTTGAGCTTCGAGGCGGCGTAGCCCAAGTGGGTTTCGAGGATCTGGCCGACGTTCATCCGGCTCGGCACCCCGAGCGGGTTGAGCAGGATGTCGACCGGCGTGCCGTCCTTGAGGTACGGCATATCTTCCTCGGGCATCACCTTCGAGATGACCCCCTTGTTCCCGTGCCGGCCGGCCATCTTGTCACCGACGGAGATGACCCGCTTGGTGGCGATGTAGACCTTCACCATCTGCTGTACGCCGCTCGGCAATTCGTCGCCGCGCTTGAGCGAATTCGACTTGCGTTCCTGCTCGTCGATGAAGAACTGGATCCGCTCCCAGTGACGGGCGTAGATCTTGTTCACCTGCTTGACTTTTTCGGGCGTCCGGACGTCGAGCGTGTCGCGGGTGAAGGCCCGGGCCTGCTCGGCGACCACGCGGTCGTCCTTGTCGGTGCCGAGCACCTTGCCGGTGTTGGGGTCTTTGAGTTCCTTCTTCTCGATGACTTCGCCCAGGGCGTCGATGAACTCGCGGAATTGCCCCGAGATCTTCTCGGCGTATTCCGTTTCGATGCGTTTCTCTTCCTTGGCCAGATCCTTGCGCTCGTCTTCGGTCATGCTCGCCCGGCGGCTGAAGCGCTGGGTCTGGATGACGATGCCTTCCACGCCCGACGGCACTTCGAGACTGTCGTTCTTCACGTCTTCCCCGGCCCGGCCGAAAATGGCGTGGAGGAGTTTTTCTTCCGGAGTCAGTTCGCTGCGGCTCTTGGGCGACACTTTGCCGACGAGGATGTCGCCGGGTTTGACGAACGTGCCGACCCGCACGATGCCGTACTCGTCCAAGCTGCCGAGGGCTTTGGGTGAGACGTTCGGAATATCCCGTGTGAATTCTTCTTTGCCGAGCTTCGTCTCGCGGATCTCGATGTCGAACTCTTCGATGTGGATCGACGTGTAGGTGTCGTTCTTCACGAGGCGTTCGCTGATGATGATCGCGTCTTCGAAGTTGTACCCTTCCCAACTCATGAACGCGACGAGCACGTTCCGACCGAGGGCGAGTTCGCCGTTGTGGGTCGCGGCACCATCGGCGAGGATCGTCCCCTTTTTGACTTTCTGCCCCATCGTCACGATGGGGCGCTGGTTCAAGCAGGTGCGTTCGTTCAACCCGTGGAACTTCCGCAGCACGTACTCGCGGACGATCTTATCCTTCTCCTCGACCTTGATGCGGGCCGCGTCCACGTAGACGATGGTGCCGTCTTCTTGGGCCTTCACGAGCATCCCGGAGTGGCGCGCCACTTCTTTTTCCAACCCCGTCGCCACGATCGGCGGCTCGGTCACCAGCAGGGGCACGGCCTGCCGCTGCATGTTCGAACCCATGAGCGCCCGGTTGGCGTCGTCGTGTTCGAGGAACGGGATCAGACCGGCCGAGACGCCGACCATTTGCTTCGGCGAAACATCGAGGTAGTTGATATTCTTGGCGTCGATCGAGGTCAGTTCCCCGCTGGAGCGGCCGTTGACACGGGCGACGGAAATCTTGCCGTGCTCGACATCGGTGTCGGCCGGGGCGAGTTGCAGGTGGGCTTCTTCATCGGCCCGCAGCTTCACCACATCTTCGTGCAGTTTCCCGTCCGTCACCTTGCGATACGGCGTGATAAGGAAGCCGTACTCGTCGATTTCGGCGAAGATCGACAGCGACGAAATCAGACCGATGTTGGTCCCTTCCGGGGTTTCGATCGGGCAGATGCGGCCGTAGTGGCTGATGTGCACGTCGCGGACTTCGAAACCGGCGCGCTTGCGGTTCAAACCCCCTGGCCCGAGGGCCGAGAGGCGGCGTTCGTGCGTGAGTTGAGCCAGCGGGTTCGTCTGGTCGACGACTTGGCTCAGTTCCGAACGCCCGAAGAAGTATTCGATGGCGGCGCTCACCGACTTCGGATTGATCAGCGTCCGCGGCGACATGTCGGCCGCTTCTTTGATCGCCATCCGTTCTTGCACGGTGCGACGGAGCTTTAAGAATCCCTTGCGAAGTTCGTCCGCGGCGAGTTCGTCGATGGTCCGCAAGCGGCGATTGCCGAGATGGTCGATGTCGTCCACGCCGACGCCGGGCTTCTTGGCGCGGAGGTCGAGGAGGTACTTGATGGCGTTGACGAAGTCGACCGCGCGGAGGGTCATTTCCGTTTCGGGGACGTTTTGGTCGAACTTCCGGTTGATGCGGAAGCGTCCGACGCGACCGAGGCGGTAGCGGTTCTGATCGGCGAACTTCTCTTTGAAGAGTTCGCGGGCCTTCTCCAATTGCGCCGGGTTACCGGGGCGGAGGCGCTGGTAAATCTTGAGCAGCGCCGACTCGTGGGAGTCGGTGCCGTCTTCGATCATCGAGGTCAGGATCAGCGTGTCCTTCGGCGGCGCCAGAACCTCGAGTTCCTTGAGGTGCGTCGTCGTGATTTTATCGACGGCCATCTGGGTGAACGGCTTCCCGGCATCGACGTAGACTTCGCCCGTTTCGGGGTCGATCACGTCGTCCACGGCGATCATCGGCAGGACGCCTTTTTCGATGTCCCCGGCCAACCGACCGCGGGCGACGGCGTCCTTGAGCTTCATCATTTCGGTCGGGTAGAACTCGCGGATGAGGTTCGCCGTCTGGCCGTATTGCGGATCCATCGCGCGGAGGAGCGTGAGCGCGCTGAACTTGCCCGACTGGTCGATGCGGACGCCGAGGGTGTCTTTCTTCGTGACGTTGATTTCGATCCAGCTGCCGCGCTCGGGGATCACCCGGCACGAATGCAAATCCTTATCCCCTTCGCGCTCGACGACGAAGTCGACGCCGGGCGAGCGGTGGAGTTGCGAGACGACGACGCGCTCGGCCCCGTTGATGATGAACTCGCCGCCGCCGATCATGATGGGCATGTCGCCCAAGAAAACTTCTTCTTCCTTGGCCGTGCCGTCGGCTTGGCGCAAGCGCAGCCAAACGCGGAAGGGCCGGCCGTAGGTGAGGCGCAACTGCCGGCATTCGTCCGGATCGTAGCGCGGTTTGCCGAGCTCGTACTTCACGTATTCGAGGGAGTTCTTTTTGTCGTAGCTGTCGATCGGGAAGATTTCGCGCAAAACCCCTTCCAAGCCGGTCGGCGTCCGTTTATCGTAGGGGACGAGCAATTGCAGGAAGCGGTCGTACGAGCGGGTCTGGATATCGGTGAGGGGCGGCACGGGAGATGCGTCGCCGTAGCGGTCGAACCGGCGTTCGACGGTCGGGTTGATGATGCGGACGGCGGGAATCGTCATGGGTCAATCCTTCACAAAAAACGAATGGCAGCGCTCCACGGGAACCACTCGTTGCGATTTCGGCAACGGGGCTTGCGAAGGCGGACGCGAATCGTTATTGATTGTGGGTGGATGGAGGAGTGGGTCTGGCGGCCGTTGGTTCACACCCAAGGTTCCGCGATTGCTGGCTCGACATTTGGCAGGCGCGCGGCGAAATCGGCCGGGACGACCCAGTCGAAAAAAGACGCGACGATAAGACCACAGACCGGAGCGAGCGGAGCGAGCGGGCAGCGTGCATTGTCACCACTGGCTTCGTGTTGCGGCGTAAAGTACTCGCCATTTTAAGAACCCGACAACCCCTTGGGGTCATTTCGGGTCAATGGGAGCACATTGCTGGCCGGGACAACCTGAAAAATTTCCGCATTATTCAAAATAACAGAACGAAACTCGGGGTCAAGTGCTTGACCCCGAGTTTTTCTCGTTTTGTTACAAATCGTCCGATCAGACCGGCTTGATCACGGCCTTGCCACCGGCTTCATCCAGTTTCTTCTTGACATCTTCGGCCGTCTTCTTGTCGGCGTTTTCCTTGATGGTCTTCGGCGCGCCTTCGACCGTCGCCTTGGCTTCCGCCAAGCCTTGGCCGGTCAGCTCGCGGACGACCTTGATCACGTTGATCTTCTTCGCGGCGTCGAAGCTCTCGAGGATCACGTTGAATTCGGTAGGCTCTTCTTTCTTGGCTTCGACTACGGGAGCGGCTTGGCCACCTCCGCCGCCACCACCGCCACCGGCGGCCGGTTCGATGCCTTTTTCTTTCAACAGGTTCTTGAGTTCGACCGCTTCGAGAAGCGTCAACTTCACGAGGGATTCGGCCAGTTCAGCGACGGATGCCATGGGATAAGCCTTTCGAGGGTGTGCGCCGGTGAAGCGGCCGGCTGGAGCGTAATAGCTTTTCGGGTATCGCCCCGACCACGCGGCCGGGGATCGTGTTTAACATCAGGCGGCGGGGGCCGCTTCGGGTGCGGTTTCTTTGGCCTTCTCTTCGATGGCCGTGAGCAGGTTGACCACGGTCGAACCGGGGCCGGTGATCGCCGCGGCGAGCGTCGAGCCCGGCCCGAGGATCGCACCGAGCACTTCGGCGATGGCTTCCAGACGGGTCGGCATCGTCTTGGCGATGGCGAGGGTGGTCGCCTGACCGTCCGCAACGGCGCCCTTTTCCTTATACTTCTCGGGCGCTTTCGGGTCTTTCCGCGATTCCTTAACGGCCGTATCGACGTTCGTGGCCAGCGATTTCACGCTGTCGGCGCCCCAGCAGAGCAGCGTCGGGCCGGACCAAGTCGTCTCTTGGACGTTCAGGCCGAGTTCGGCGAAAATCTTCTTGGCGTAGCTGTTCTTGACGAGCTTCACGCGGATTTTGTTGCCGCGGAGCTTCTTGCGGAACTCGTATTCGGTCGCGGAATCGACCTTGACCGGCTCCAGCAGGACGTAGTCTTTCACGTCCTTGAACGTGGCCCGCAGGTCGTCCAGTTCGAGTTGCTTGATCGGCTTGCTCATGGCGTTGAACCCCGGCGAATCCGTGTATGGAATTAGGCGATGATCGGCAGGCCGGGCGACATGGTCGCCGACAGGACCAAGCCTTGGATGTAGTTCCCTTTGACGCCGGAGGGCTTGGCCCCGCGGACCGCTTCGACGAAGGCGTGGACGTTCTCGACGAGTTTGGATTCGTCGAACGACATCTTGCCGACGCCCGCGTGGATCTGGCCCGTCTTGTCGGAGCGGTATTCCACCTTACCCGCTTTGAACTCGCGGATGACGCCTGCGAGGTCGCCGGTCATCGTGACCACGGTGCCGGCCTTCGGCGTCGGCATCAGGCCGCGCGGCCCGAGTACCTTCCCGAGACGGGACACTTGCGGCATCATGTCTTGCGTGCAGATCGCCACATCGAAGTCCAAGAAGTTTTCCTTCTGGACTTTCTCGACGAGGTCGGACCCGCCGGCGAAGTCGGCGCCGGCCGCTTTGGCCTTGGCGACATTGTCCCCTTGGCAGAAGACCGCCACGCGGACGGCCTTGCCGATGCCGTGGGGCAGCGCGACGGTGCCGCGAACCATTTGGTCGGATTGCGTCGGGTCGATGCCGAGGTTGATGTGGATTTCGACGGTCTCGTCGAACTTCGCACGCTTCAGGCTCTTGAGCAGCGTCACGGCCGCTTTGACGGGGAGCGTGCCGGCTTCGCCGACCTTCTTCTCTACGTTGCGGAGGAGGTTGCGGAGCTTCTTGCCGCGGCGCGGGGCGACGCCGGGTCGCTTTTTCTTCTTGGGGGCGTCGGCGAGTTCCGACTTGGCCGCGGGCTTGGCGGCTTTCGGCGCTTCGGCGACCGGCGCAGCCGCCGGGGTTTCTCGTTCGTCGGCCATACTCACTCCTGTTGGCGGGCGGCGTTCCGCTTGTCAGCGGGGCCTACCCTCCCACTCGCGCGGCGAGTGGTGCGGGAGACAATCGAAACGATCGTCCGGGGTATTCGGAACTCAGTCGACGACGGTCAGGCCCATGCTGCGGGCCGTGCCGGCGATGATGCGGGCGGCGTGATCGACATCGCGGGCGTTCAGGTCGTTGATCTTCTTGGCGGCGATGTCGAGCAGTTGCTTCTTCGTCACCGTGAAGCCTTTGTATTTGCCGGTCTTCTTGGCGTCGGCGGGGATGACGTCGCCGCCCTTCTTCTTCTCGGGCGGGATCTTCGCGGCGAGCTTCAGCAAAATCGCCGCGGGGGGCGACTTGATTTTGAATTCGAAGCTGCGGTCGCTGTAGACGGTGATGATCACCGGCAGCATCAGGCCCTTGGTTTCGGGCGCGTTGGTGCGGTCGTTGAACTGCTTTACGAACATGCCGATGTTCACGCCGTGCTGGCCGAGGGCCGGGCCGACGGGCGGGGCCGGGGTCGCGGAACCGCCGGGGCACTGGAGTTTGACGTACGCGGTGACTTGCTTGGCCATTTCAACACCTTATCGCATCTCAAAACGAATTCTCTCCGGGCAGCCGGAGAGAATCGTGAACCTCTGAATATAGCGGCCCGCCGGGGATCGGGTAGGGCGCTCCGCCAAATCGAATCAGATTTTATCGACTTGGAAATATTCCATCTCGATGGGCACCGGCCGGCCGAGCACTTGGACTTCGACGGTGACCTTCGGCGCTTCGCCGCTATCCTTGGGGTCGGTGATCGATTTCACTTCGCCCTCGTAGTTGGCGAAGGCGCCGTCGCGGATGCGGACTTTGTCGCCCTTCTCGAAATCGAGTTTCACGATGGTCGACTTGGGCGTCTTCTCGTTCGACTCGATGCCGTACATCATCCGTTGGACGTCGAGTTCGCTCATGGGCGGCGGCGGCTTGCCGGGGCCGGTCGCGCCGACGAAATCGCCGACGCCGTTCACATCGCGGAAGAGCGTCAGGATCTCGGCGTTGAATTCGACCTCGGCCATCAGGTAGCCGGGGAACTTCTTCGTCTCTTTGATGTACGGCTTTTCCTTCGTGATCTTCTCGCCGTTCTTCGTCTCCTTGACCTTCTTGATCATCCGCACTTTTTCGACGGGGATGACGATCTGACCAAAGAACTGCTCCATCGCCTCGATCTTCACCTTCCGCTCGATCGCGGCCTTGATCGATTCTTCCCGCCCGCTGGCGACTTTGACGACGTACCAGCGCCTGAGGCTGACTACGGGCACCGGTTCCGCGGGGACGGCCGGCGTCTCGTCGGGCGGGGCTTCCGCCTCGGCGATCGGCTCTTCCACTTCGGCGACTTCGGATTCGGTTGAAGATGGCATGGTGATCTGCAATTCCGGGACAAGGCGAGCCGGGCGAATCATCGCCCGGGTATTGAACGGACTACCACTTCAGCG
>JANOSQ010001103.1:0-1815 GCA_031415915.1 Fimbriiglobus sp.
GGATCAACTCGCGCGGCAGCAGCCGCAAGTCATCGTCCGAGAGGGGTCCTTGCCGGAGCTTGCCGGCCTCGCGGTAGAGCAGCACGTCGGTCGCGAATTCCGGGATCTGGTACATGTCGCGTTCGTGCACCCAGTCGATGAAGGCCTCGATATTCTCTTCGGTGGGAATGACGGCGTCTCCGTCTTCGATCAAGACCACGATCGCGTCGAACACGTTTCCGATCTGGACGATGAAGTCGCGGATGTAGTTGCCGAAGTCGCCGTCATAGACGGACATCATGCAGAGATTATTCCCGACGATCACGAAGCGGGCGTCATGAACGGTGCCCACATTGTCGAGCCCTGTGAAAATAGCGTCAACGTTCTGGGCGATCGCCAGCGCGGCCTTCGCCCGCCCAACGGCGGTCTTATCCTTGAGCGGCATGATCAGGTTCATCATGCGCTGGACGTTGTCACCGGGCTGGATGGCGTAGGGCGGCCCGCCGGGTTGTCGCACGACGGGCGTGCGCCAGGCCCAGAAGGGCACCAGCACATGCCCGCCGATCCATTCAAACAGGGCCGAGTCCACCAACCGGTCGACCAGGCGATCCAACGGGCTGCGCTTTTTCGCCATCATCTCAGCCGTGATTGAAGGGGCATGGAACGCCGCCGCGCAGTTCACGCGACACTTCATAGGCTTCTCTACGGGCGGCCAGGATGGGATCGCCCGAAAGCTCGATCCCCGGCGTCAACCGGCACGGATTGAAGCTGATCTTCTCGCAGTCAGCCTGCTGATCCTCGGCGACCGCAGTCAGCCGAAGGGTTCCCATCATCACGCGCACCCGGGTGGAGGGCCAGGGAGCGGTCGGATCGTCAAACACATCCCCGGCCTCCCCGACGGTCATCATCAGCAGGAACTCCACCGGCCAGCGGGCCAGACGCTCGCGCAGTTCCTGATGCAGATACTTGTCGACGGGCGGGCGGGCGGGATCCGTCACCCTCACCCCGGCGGTCGGCTGCCAGTTGAACCGGACGTGACGCCGGGTCCCGTCGGGCGCTGTGATCACGAAGGTGTGGACGGCGTGGAACATGGCCCGTGCATAGCTGACCGGCGCGCCGATGACGGCGGCGTCGGATACCGCCAGCTGCGACGCTCGATGATGGTTGGCGTAGGCCAGTGACCCGGCCGCTCCGCTTTGGGTTTGCCCCTTCATCGGATTCGTCAGGGGCAGCTTCAGCTGGAGCACGTCCAGAATCTTGTTCCAGGCGGACTCCCTGTCGACGGGGGTCATTTTCGACTGGTTGCTGAAGGCCAGAAAATCCTCGACGGTCGGCGAGAAGAACGCCCTCAAAGTCATGGCGATCAGGTCTGTCGCCGCGCCGTCGGCCAGATGAAACCGGGTCGCCATGCCGCGCGCATCGGACCAGCCGTCGTGCTGGACGGGGCTGCCGGAACCGTTGGAGAACCGGACGGTGACCGGGAGCCTGTCTCCCTGAAAATGCGCGGCTGTGCACCAGCCTCGCGCGACATCCGACGCCGTGAACTGGCCTGTTACGGCGATCCCGATCGTATGAACGGGGCGGGTGCCCGGCGCATGGTCCGGGAAGTCGGATATGACAGCGTCCACAAGTTGTCGTGCAATGCTCGACACCATTCGCCCCCCAGCGACCGAAGCACAGGTTTAGCCAGTCCGAGAGCAATCCGTAACACGGATCGGCCAATTGTCTATGGATCGAACGACCGCACTCAAATCGCCGGATTCCGCTCTGATCCGCCCGTGCTGCAGTGGGTCGTCAGACGCTCTGAGGGCCAAGCCTGGGGCGTGCATTCGTTTA
>JANOSQ010001104.1:0-10153 GCA_031415915.1 Fimbriiglobus sp.
CGGCCGGAACCACCGGGTTGAGGTCGTCGATGGGGTGCCCCTTCTGCAACCTCGTGAGCATCGTCGATTCTTCCTCGAAACTCGGGTAACCGAGGCTGAGGCGGACGAGGAAGCGGTCGAGTTGGGCCTCGGGCAGTGGGAACGTCCCTTCTTGATCGACGGGGTTCTGCGTGGCGATCACCATGAACGGCGGCTTCAAGACGTAGGTTTGCCCGTCGACGCTGACGCGCCGCTCGGCCATCGCTTCGAGCAGCGCGGCTTGCGTCCGCGGGGTGGCGCGGTTGATTTCATCGACGAGCAGCGTCTGCGCGAACAGCGGCCCGGCGCGGAACTCGAACTCGGTCGTCTTCTGATTGAAGATCGACACGCCGGTGACATCGGTCGGCAATAAGTCGGGCGTACACTGCAAGCGTTTGAACGTGCAGCCGACGCTGCGGGCCATGGCGCGGGCGAACATCGTTTTGGCGACGCCGGGCACGTCTTCGAGGAGGATGTGCCCTTCGCACAAATAGGCCGCGAGGGCGAGCGCCAATTGCGGCCGCTTGCCGATGATGACCTTCTCCATGTTGGCGACGACTTTCGCCGCGATCTCCACCACATCTGCGGCCATGCCGATGAACTCCATTGAGAAGAGGGCAGATATTCACCGCAGAGAAAGAAGAGGACGCGGAGAAGATGAAAATAGCAAGTTACTCTGGGGTTGGGTATTCGCCACCACCCTATTCTTCTCCGCGTTCTCTTCTTTCTCTGCGGTGAATATCTGCCCTCTTCTCTGTGCCTCTGTGGTTAATCTTCCTTGGCTGAACTCAGCGCTTGGCGGAAGGCCCGTGCCACCGCCGCGGGGTCGCCGGCTCTAGCGATGGCGGCACTCACGGCGATGCGTCGGGCACCGGACGCGACGACCTCATGCACGTTGGCGGGCGTGATGCCACCGAGTGCGAAGGCCGGCCACGACGTTTCCGCGGCGGCGCGGCGGATGAAGTCCAATCCGGCCAATTCGGGGAAGTCTTTCGTCGTCGAGGGAAACGTCGGGCCGATGCCGAGATAATCGGCGCCGTCGAGGATCGCCGCGCGGACTTGGTCGACGGTGTGGGTACTCACGCCGATGAGCGCCTGCGGCCCGACGATCTTCCGCGCCGCCGCGACCGAGAGGTCGTCCTGACCCAAGTGGACGCCGTCGGCTTCGGACAGTTCGGCGATGTCGGGCCGATCGTTGACGATGAACAAAGCGTTCGCTTTGCGCGTCCAGCCCCGCATTCGGCGGGCGCGGTCGAGCAATTCGCGGTCGGACAGGTCTTTCTCGCGCATCTGGAAGATGGTCGCCCCGCCGGACGCGGCTTCGGCGATGGTCCAATCGAGCGCCGCTTCGCACTGGGAGCCCGTGAGCAACACGTACAGTCGGGCCGATTGCAGCCGCTCGGCGACCGTGGATCCCCGCACGAGGGACTGTTCCAGACTATAGGCTTCGTAGCGGATCGCTTCGGCGGCTTTGGCGAACGGCACCGACAGGACTTTGCCGAATTCCTCCAAGCTCCGCAGCGATTCTTGCAGCCGCTTGGCGTTGATCGCGGCGACTTTGGCCGCGGACGGGCGGGCGTACTCGCCGCCGCCGGTGAGTCCGGTGCCCACATCGGCGCGGGTATCGCGCGAGCCGAGCAGTAAATGCTGGGGCAAACCCGCGCTGGCTTCCACGAGGCGGTGCCGGAGTTGTTTGAATCGGGCGGTCAGAAATGCGTCGTTCAACACGAAGCGTGCATAATCGTCGAGGACGCGGAAACTTTCGCGGGCGCGGTTCAAGTTCACATCGACGATCCGAGCCGCATCCGTCGTCCCGGGGGCATCGGCGATGACGAACGCTTCCCCTTGCAGAGGTGCTTCTTCCGGCCCGATCGCGTCAGCCCGCAAAGCGGCTTCGATCCGTCCAATTTCCAACCCCAACTGCGCGACCTCGGCTCGGTACCCGTCGTCGGACGAGAGCACGGCGAGCAGGAGCAGGTCGGTGGTCAACTCCGATTCCCCGCGGAGTGCGAGGCCCAACTGCCGGGCGCGGGTGAATAACGACTGGGCGTCCGGCGCAACCGGGGATTCGCCCGCAATCCCCGGGAGTATTTCCTCAAGTTCCAATCCGAGTCGGCCGAGCAGTTCGGCGGGCCGGCCCCATTCTTCTTGCAAAAGCCCCGTCATCCAGTCGCCCAAGCGCGGCGAATCCCCCCGCCGCGCGGCGAGTTCGCGGGCCGCGTGCGCGGCTCGATCGACGGCGGGGCTGACTTCGGACATCGTCGATCTCGATTTGTGTTAGCCGGACGCGCCAGCGACGGCGTCGCTAAGGGCACTCGATCAAGCTAAGGAACAGCGGCACCCGTTTCGTAGCCGTCGCTAGCGCGTCCGGCTAACGGGAATACCGGCTGTTCTAGCAGGTTCCCGTTGGGGCAATCGATACAATCGGGCGCGGGAACCGATCCGGCCGAATCGATTGGCCGTTCGTATTCGTGCGCCCGGTCGGGCGTCGCCGATAACTCCGCACGGGCATTGGCCCTTCCGAGCGGCGCACGAGGCGCCGCGAATCGGCCCAGGATCGGTCGCCATGAACTCCCCCCGCACGCTCACTCCGATTCGCTGGCTCGCCGTCGGCGCCGTCGCGCTCGGCTTCGGGATCGACACCCGCGCCAGCGATCCGTTGTCGCCGCAGATTCCGCAACTCATGCCGGTGCCGGAGCCGAAAGTCGCGGCCAAGATCCAAATGCCGAAACCGGCGGAACCCGTCAAAGTTGCCCCTTGGAAAAAGTGGGTACCCGAAGGCAAAGAGTTGACGTTGCGGGAGTGCTGGGACATCGGCCAAGAGAATCAGCCGGCGGTGAAGGCGACCAAAGCCAGTTTGGCCTCCGGCGAGCGCGGCTACCTCGCGCTGCAGAACTTCGGCCGCGCGCTCGAACTCCTCAGCCCCGATTTGCCGATCCGCAAGCAACAAGCCCAGCGGGGCATCCTCGCCTCTTCGGCGGAAGTGCTCAAAGCCCAGCAGGAAAATACCTACGACGTGACGCGGATGTACTTCACCTACGTCTACGCCACGCAGCAGGAAGTCACGGCCAACGACATCGTCGAGCAAATGGAAACCTTCTACCGCGTCGCCGAGGACATCCTGAAGGCCGGCGTCATCGATCCGAAGGTGAAGATCAATAACTTCACGCTGTACGCCTTGGACGACGCCATCGGCGAAATCCGCCGACTGCGGGACAAAGCCAGCTTGGGTCGGAAGCAAGCGCTCTCGGCCCTGAAAGAAGCCATGGGCGTCGGCCAAGAGTTCGCGGTCGTCCCGGCGACCAAAGAACTTCCGCTCATGGCGGGGACCGTCAGCCTCGACGAAGTCACCGCGATGGCGATGTCCCGCCGGCCGGAGTTGGTGCAGGCCTCGGTGGTGCTCGAGGTCACGCGGTTGGAAGTCTGCGCCCAAGGCCGGTTGAACCTCCGCAAAACCGTCCAGACGTTCGCCGCGGGGAGCGATCTCCATTCCCGCGTGCTGCCGGCGCCCCTCCGAAACGGGGATTACCGGCCCGGCCCCGTCGCGCCCGAAATGCCGACCATTCTCGCCGGGAGCCGGGAAGACCGCGTGAGCCGGGCACTGGCGCTCTGCGATCGGCAAGAAGCGGTGTACGAAAAAGCCGTGGGCCTCGTGAAACTGGAAGCCACGAACGCCTACTTGACGTGGCAATCGACGGCCGAGCGTGTTAAAGATGCGAAAGTCCGCTACGACCGCGGGCTGAAAGTCCTCGAAGAATCGCGGGCGGCGGCCGCGGCGAGGATGGATCCCGAGCTTTTGGTCAAGAACGAAGCCCTCGCGGGGAAGGCCCAAGCGGAATACCTCGAAGCGGTGCAGCGGCTGATCGAAGCCCTCATCAATTTGGAGCGGGTCACAGGCGGCGGGGTGCGTCCCGATTTCCCGGGTCGGTGATGAACACTATCGCCATCGTCAACGGCCCGGACTCCGGGCGGGGAGCATTGCATGCGGGTCGCGTCCTCGGTTCGTTTTCCAATCGCCCTGATTTTGCTCTTGGCCGGCGGCGTCGGCGCCCGCGCCGACGACAAGCCCGTCGATCTGAAAATGGGCATGCTCCAAGGCATGTTCCGCGATGTCCACCCGGCCATGGTGCAGGCTCTTTCGAAGCCCTTCCGCGAACTCGTCTTCAAGCAGACGGGCTTCACCGGCGACGTCGATCTTTGCCCCGACGCGATGAACCTCATCGAGAAATTGAAGGACAAAAAGCTGCAAATCGGCGTCTTCCACGGCCACGAATTCGCCTGGGCCCAAAAGAAGTGCCCGGATTTGGTGCCGATCGTCATCACCATCCCGCCGGGCGGCAAAGCCCAATCGATGATCGTCGTGAGTCAAGACTCCAAAGCGAAGACCTTGGCCGACCTCACCGAAGATCCCGTCACCTTGCCGCGCGGCGCCAAAGCCTACTCCTTGCTCTTCTTGGAGAAGTGCCGGGGCGGGCTCGGGAAAACGGTCGCGAAGCCGGTCACGAAAATCGGCATGACCACGGAAGACTTGCTGAACGCGGTGGTGCTCGGCGAAGTCGCCGCGGCGCTCGTCGACGCTTCGACCCTCGACGGCTACAAGACGCTGCAACCGGGGGCGTTCAAGCAACTCAAGATTCTACAGGAGTCCGAGATGTTCCCCCCCGCGGTCGTCGCCTACCGCAAAGGGTGCATCACCGATGACGACGCGACGAAGCTCCGCAAGGGACTGAGCGCGGCGCACCAGAACGCCTCCGGCAAACTGCTGATGACCCTCTGGAACCTCAAAGGCTTGGAAGAACCGCCCGTCGATTACCAGCAGAAGCTCGACGCGATTTTGAAGGCCTACCCGCTGCCCGAAGCGAAGTGAGCGGAGTCACCCCCTCTCCGTTTCGGAGAGGGGGCTGGGGGGTGAGGTCTCCCCGCGTGACTGAGAAGGGCGATTCCTAACTGGGGCCAGACCTCACCCCCTCTCCGAAGCGGAGAGGGGGAACCCGAACTCCGCACAACTCACCTGCCATTCCCCCCCGAAATCGGTACCGTACATCAAATCCGAATGGGTTTGAGGGGTTCGACGGAATGGCGGAGACAGTCCAGACGGTTAACATCGCGGTCGAGGCTCGCAGCCGATTCCTGCGCTACGCCGTCTCGGTCGTCACCGGGCGGGCGCTGCCGGACATCCGCGATGGCCTGAAGCCGGTGCAGCGGCGCATCCTGTTCACGATGTACCACGACTCGAATTTGACCTTCGACCGCAAAGCCGCGAAGTGCGCCCAAATCGTCGGCGATGTCATGGGGCGCTACCACCCCCACGGCGACAGTTCCATTTACGAAGCCCTCGTCCGGCTCTCGCAAGAGTGGATCATGCGGCTGCCGTTGGTCCACGGCGAAGGCAACTTCGGCTCCGTCGACGGCGATCCGCCCGCCGCGTACCGCTACACCGAAGCCAAATTGTCGAAGGCCGCAGAATCGCTGCTCAGCGAACTCGACCAAGAGACCGTCGACATGCGGGACAACTACGCCGGCAACCGCAAGGAACCCGTCGTCCTCCCGGCCCAGTTTCCGAACCTGCTCGTCAACGGCACGTCGGGCATCGCCGTCGGCATGGCGACGAACATCCCCCCGCACAATTTGGGGGAGGTGCTCAAAGCCTGTTTGATGCTCATCGACAACGCCGAAACGACCATCCCACAACTGCTCGATCGCGTGAAAGGGCCCGACTTCCCGCTCGGCGGCAAGATCCTGACCGACAAAGCGGCCCTCCGCAAAATCTACGAGGAGGGCACCGGCAGTTTGAAAGTCCAAGGCGAATGGCGACTCGAGGAAGTGGCCAAAAGCCGGCAGCAAATCGTCGTCACGTCGATTCCTTACGGCGTGGACAAGGGAAAACTCGAGCTGCACATCGGCTCGATTATCGAAGATAAGAAGGTCCCTCAACTCACGGGGTTGAGCAACGAGACGAACGAAAAAGACGGCCTGCGCATCGTCCTCGACATCAAGCCGGGCACCGACCCGAACTTGATCATGGCCTACCTGTTCAAGCACACGAAGTTGCAATCGTCCGTGTCGTACAACATGACCGCCGTCGTGCCGTCGCTCGACGGCAAAACCGTGGTGCCGAAGGACAAACTCAGCCTCAAAGAGATGCTGCGCTACTTCCTCGATTTCCGACTGGTCACCGTCCGCCGGCGCTTCGAATACCACCTCCGGGCCCTGCGTCGGCGCATCCACATCCTCGAAGGCTTCGCCAAGATTTTCGACGGCCTCGACAAAGCCATCCGCATCATCCGCGGCAGCTCGGGCAAGCCCGACGCGGCCGAGAAACTGATGAAGGAATTCTCGCTGGACGACGAGCAGGTCACGGCGATCCTCGATTCGCAGCTCTACAAGATCGCCCAACTCGAAATCCAAAAGATCCTCGACGAACTCGAGGAGAAGAGCAAGGAAGCGAAGCGCATCGAGGCGATCTTGAAGTCCGAGAAGAAACTTTGGGGCGTCGTGCGGGACGAAATCGAAACCCTGTCGCAAGCCCCGTTCGTCGTCCGCCGCAAGACCCGCATGGCCTCGGACGAGGACGTGCTAGAATTCAGCGAAGAGGCGTACATCGTCCGCGAGAACACCAACGTCGTGCTCACGCGGGACGGCTGGATCAAACGCATCGGCCGGCTCGCGTCCGTGGAAACCACCCGCGTCCGCGAAGGGGACGAAGTCATCGCCGTCGTCCCCGGCAGCACGCTCGACACCGTGATTTTCTTCGGCGACGACGGCGTCGCCTACACCGGCCGGATCAACGAAGTCCCCGCGACCTCCGGCTTCGGCGACCCGCTGCTCAAATTCTTCCGCCTGCCCGATCAGGTGAAGGTCTTCGCGGCCCTCAGCACCGATCCGCGCTTCACCCCGGCCGACGTGGTCTCCAAGAGTTTGGTGGCGGAACCGAACGGGCCGTTCTTGATTATTGCAACTGCTTTCGGCAACGTACTCCGCGTCCCGCTGACCTCGTACCGCGTCGAATCGACCAAAGTCGGCCGGCGCTGCGTGAAGCTGGAACCGGGCGACAAAGCGGCGTTCGTCCAACTCGTCCGGGACGAGATCGGCATGATGATCGCCACGAAGGGTGGCCGGGTCATCCATTTCGCCATCGACGATGTCAACATTCTGACGGGCGTCGGCAAAGGCGTGGTCGGGATCAAACTCGACGACGGCGACGCGGTGATCGGCGCGACGCTGACTTCGACGAGCCGGTTCGACAAACTCAGCGTGGAAACCGAGAACGGCAAGACCCAAGAATTCGGCACCGGGGCCTACCCCATCGTCGGCCGCGGTGGCAAAGGGACGAAGCCGGGGGCGCGGACGAATTTCGTGCGGGTCGTGCCGCAACCGATTACTCTCGTGAACTGGGATGAAGTCACGTGATCGAGGCACCCAGCGCCGATGAATTGCAGAAAGACCCGATTGTGCGTGCAGCGTTTGCGGCGGCGTGGGCCGATTCGTTCCACGACGATCCCCAGTTGCGACATGAAGAAGGCGGCTTCATTTATTACAATCCGATTACAGGTGCGATCTCGATCCGATGAACGCGACCGGGACGGAGAAGCGAGCTCGATCTTTCCGTATCGCCAATCGTTCGAGACGGCTATTTGGTCGCGATCTTTCACACGCACCCGACGTTGATTCGATTCATGCCCGACCCGAGCCGGGAAGATCGCAAGCTGGCAGACGAATCGGGCATTCCATTTTTCACGATTAGCGAGGAACAACTTTATGTCATCGGCCCTAACCGACGTATCGGCGGATGCACCGGCCCAGTTGGGTACCCAATTTGAGTCCTACCAAGAGGCACGATCGACGCCGACTCCAATCATCGAAATCTGCGAAGCCCTAGCCATCTGCCAGGCGGATGGACTCCTCGCCTACGAGCAACTCCACCACTATGGAATCGAAATCTTCCTCGAAAAAGACGGCTGGCACGTCAATTACGGGATCAAGCAGCGGAACGGGTCCCGCGTCGCCGGCGGCGGCCCGCATTACATCATCGATGCCGAGACCGGGGCCATCCTGGACAAGAAATACTACCAGTGACACCCCGTTGACACCGCACGGAAGCCCGTCCGCATGAGTACCGCACCGCAGAAGCCGTCCAAGTACACCACCGACGAACTCACCGCGCTCGAAGGCCTGGAGCCGGTGCGCGTCCGGCCCGCCATGTACATCGGCGGCGTCGACGCCAAGGGGTTGCACCACCTCGTCTGGGAAATCGTCGACAACTCCATCGACGAGTACCTCAACGGCTACGCCGACAGCATCACCGTCATTCTGCACAAGTCCGGCGACGCCATCACCGTGCAGGACAACGGTCGGGGCATCCCGGTCGATACGCACCCCAAGTACAAGATCAGCGGGTTGGAACTCGTGCTCACGAAGCTGCACGCCGGGGGGAAGTTCAACAACAAAGACAGCAACTACTTCTACTCCGGTGGCCTCCACGGCGTCGGGGCGTCGGTCGTCAACGCGCTCTCGAAGAAGATGATCGCCAACGTCCGCCGCGACGGCTTCGAGTACCAAATGACCTTCTCGAAGGGCATCCCGCAGACTAAGCTCGAGAAGATCGGCCCCTTCCGCGGCCACGGGACGATCATCACGTTCCACCCGGACGACACGATCTTCAAAACCACGCGCTTCGACGCCGACACCATCCACCACCGTTTGGAAGACATTTCGTACATCCACGCCGGGTTGAACATCGCGTTCAAAAACGAGATCACCGGCGACACGGTCGAACTCTCTCACCCCAACGGCATCCCGGATTTCTTGGCGAAGATCGTCAAGGACGACCAAAAAACGCCCGTCACAGAGGTCGCCTTCCACGCCAAGCGCGACGGCGAAGATCGGATGGAGGTCGCGCTCCAGTGGACGCAATCGACCGAGGAAACGCTGCGCTCGTACGTCAACGGCATCCGCACGCCCAACGGCGGGACGCACGAAAACGGCTTGAAATCGGCCCTCCGCAAAGCGGTGAACAACTACATCGAAACCCACGACGTGAAGGTGAAGGGGCTGAAGATCACGGCCGACGACATCCGCGAAGGGGTCGTGGTGATCCTGTCGGTGTTCGTGCAAAACCCGGAGTTCGAAGGGCAGACCAAGCAGCGCCTCAACAACGGCGAGACCGAAGCGAAGGTCGATAACTTCGTCCGCACCTCGCTCGAAACTTGGCTCAATTCCAACGGCTCCGCCGCGGATGCCATCGTCGGGCGCATCGTCCTCGCCGCGAAAGCGCGGGAAGCGTCCCGCGCCGCCATCGAGATCACCCGCAAGTCGGTCAGCAACACGCGCCGGCTGAGCCTGCCGGGTAAGCTCGCCGATTGCAAATCGACCGACCTCGGGCACACCGAGTTGTTCATCGTCGAAGGCGACTCCGCCGGCGGTTCCGCGAAACAGGGGCGCAATAATGCGACCCAAGCCGTGCTGCCGCTGCGGGGCAAGATCCTCAACGGCGAAGACTTGGCGACGCTGGAAGTGCTCAAGAATGCGGAACTCGCCGACTTGACCAACGCCATCGGCACCGGGGCCGGGGATCGGTTCAACTACGCGGGGCTGCGCTACGGCAAGATCATCCTGCTCATGGACGCCGATGCCGACGGCTACCACATCTGCACGCTGCTGCTCGACTTCTTCTTCCGGCACATGCCCGAGCTGATCCGCAAGGGGCACATCTTCATCGCCCAGCCACCGCTCTACCGGCTCGACGTCGGCAAGGAGACCCACTGGGCGAAAGACGACGAGCACAAGGAAGAGATCATCCAAAGCCTGCGGACGAACGCGAAGGTCGACATCACCCGATTCAAAGGGCTCGGGGAGATGCCGGCGCGAGTGCTGGCCCAGACGACGCTCGACGTGAAGACGCGCACGGTGTTGAAGGTCGAAATCGAATCGAACCTCGAAGCGCACGACGCCTTCCGCGATCTCATGGGCAGCGATGCGGCGCCGCGCTACCGGTTCATCATGGACAAGGCCGACCAGACCGTGGCGGAAGATTTGGATTTGTGAACGAGAAAACCGCCACATCGCTGCGGCGGTTTTGTTGGAGTTCAACCTTGAGGTTGTCTTCGTTGGGCCGAGTCCGCGAGGCACGACGAAG
>JANOSQ010001105.1:0-2555 GCA_031415915.1 Fimbriiglobus sp.
CAGTTTTGTCGGGGGCGTATACTTCGTTGCCGGGGTCGTCGCTTCGGTGTCGGGCTTGGTATCGACCGCCATCGGGTTGCTCATGTACATCGGCGGCGTCGTCGAGGACACGACGGCGGGCTTGTCGTCTTTCGTCAAAAAGAACGCCGCGGCACCGCCGCCGACCACCACCAAGACGAGCACGACGCCCGCGATCAAAATCATGGGCAACATCGACTTCTTCTCGGCCTTCGCCGGCTTCTTGCGGGAGCGCGGAGCCTCGTCCTCGTCATCCATTTCTCCGTCGTCATCCGCGACGATTTTCTTCTTCATCGACTTGGCCGCGGGAACCGCCTTCGCTGCGGGCACGGCTTTGGCCACCGGTGCGGTTCCGGTACCCGGTTTGGCCAACGGCACGCGGACGGATTCATCGCATTCTTCGCAGGCGACGGTTTTGCCCGCGCGGGCATCCGGGGCGGAGAACTTGTGCCCGCACTCGGCGCAGGTGACTCGGATGGCCATCGAAACCTCGGCGGAGAGTATGATGCTGTGGGGGATTTACCCGTTTAGTTTACCGGAACGGCGTCTGCTCCGCAGTAACATTCGTGGGAGAATTCCTACGCGGGGGATGAGTACGAGCCGGAAGCGTGAGCGACGAACCGACCGCTCAACATCGAGTTCCGGGAGCATACTTGGCGGCATGCAGTCCGTCGCTCACGCGTCCGGCTCGTCGGATCACGTCCTCCCGATTATAATCCCACGATCCCGCCTGTTGGGGCGTTCGTTCAACTTCGCATTCTCAAAGGTCGTCCCATGCGCAATTGGACTCTCGTACTCGTTTTGGCCCTCGCCCCCGTGCCCATCGCTGTCGGGGCCGAACCCGATCCGTCGCTGGAGCGGATTCAAAAAGACATCGACTTCCTCGCCGGCGAAGAGTGCGAAGGCCGCGGTCTGAAGACCAAGGGCATCGTGAAAGCGGGCGACTACATCGCCACCGCGTTCAAGGATTCGGGTTTGAAGCCCGCCTTCCAAGACGGCTCCTACTTTCAGAAATTCGTCGTACCCGGCCGGGGTAAGATCGGCACGCCCAACGCGCTGGCGTTGAATCACGGGGACATCGAAACCGTCCTCAAGATCAAAGACGAATTCAGCGTCACCGCCGCATCCGGCGCCGGCAAGAAATCGACCGGCTTGGTGTTCGTCGGCTACGGCATCACGAGCGCCGAACCGAAATACGACGACTACGCGGGTATGGATGTCAAAGGGAAAACCGTCGTGATCCTCCGACGGACACCCAAAGCCGACGACTCGAAAGGCCCCTTCGCCCAAACCGGCGACGATTCCCCTGCGCCACTCACGAACAAGATCCAAAACGCTATCGCACACGGGGCCGTTGGTATTTTGTTCGTCAGCGACCGCGGTTCGGCCGGGAAAACCGACCCGCTCATGGAAGCCGATCGCACCGCCGGCAGCTACTTCGACGGCCCGGTCTTCCACGTCAAACGGTCGGCGATCGACGCACTGACGAAATCGGCGAAGGATAAAACGCTCACCGAAGTCGAAGAGGCCATCGACAAAGACGGCAAACCCTTCAGCTTCGAGGTCAAAGGTTGGAAAGCCGAGGCGGAAGTGACCATCACGCGCGAACTCTACCCCACGCGCAACGTCATCGGCGTGCTCGACGGGGCCGGGCCGCTCGCGGATGAAACCATCGTCATCGGTGCCCACTACGACCACCTCGGCGCCGGCGAATCGGGCAGTTTCCCCAACAACGGCGGCAAAACGCACTACGGGGCCGACGACAACGCATCGGGCACCAGCGGCTTGCTCGAACTCGCCCGGCGCTACGGCAAGATCAAGAACCGCCAAGGCCGGCGGATCGTCTTCGTCGCCTTCAGCGGCGAGGAACAAGGCCTGTTCGGCTCGATCTACTATTGCAAGGAACCCCCCTTCCCGCTCGACAAAACCAAGTTCATGATCAACATGGACATGATCGGCCGGTTGGTGGCGGTCGAAATGAAGAAGGGGGACGGCGGGCCGAAGAAAGATCAACTCGTCGTCTACGGCACCGGCACGACCGCGGGCTTGGACAAGTTCGTCGACGAGGCGAACAAAACCTTCGACTTCAAGATGTTCAAGATCCCCGGCGGCACCGGGCCGAGCGATCACTCGTCCTTCTACGCGAAGAAGATCCCCGTACTCTTCCTCTTCACGGGCACCCACAAGGACTACCACAAGCCGACCGACACGCCGGACAAGATCAACGTCGCGGGGCTGAAGAAAGTCACCGATTTCGTCCAAGTGTTCGCGGATCACTACACCACGACCACCGAAGCCGTGGCTTACTTGAAGACCAAAGGGGGCGGCGAAGACCCGACCGACACGTCGCCGAAATCGACCGGCGGTCGCGGCCCGCGCATCGGCATCATGCCCGGCAACTACGGCGAAATCGACGGCGGCGTCCTCGTCGCCGGGGTGACCGAAGGCGGCCCCGCCGAGAAGGCCGGCATCAAGGAAGACGACGTGATCGTGACCATCGGCGGCCTGCCGGTGAAGAACATCGAAACCTACATGGC
>JANOSQ010001106.1:0-2710 GCA_031415915.1 Fimbriiglobus sp.
GGATCCGAACAATTGATTCATCTGATTTCATCTGCGCTGGAATCTGCGTCATCAGCGGGCCATTGTTTGAAACCTGTAACTCACTTCGATTCCGCGACCAGATACTTCTTCACGAACGTCTCGTCCAACGTCACGCCGAGGCCGGGGCGGTCCGGCACTTCCATCCACCCGTTCACCGACTGGACCTTCTCGACGGTCAACTCGTGCCGCAGCGGCGAATCTTCCACGCAGTCCTCGAACAGGAAGGCGTCGCGGCAGGTCGAAAGCCAGTGGATGCTCGCGGCGACGGTGAGCGGGCTGGTGTAGCAGTGGTTGCAGAGCCGTGCGCCGATCTCTTCCACGCGGCCCCGGATGTACGCGGCATCGGTGAAGCCGCACCGCGAGAGATCGACCTGATAGACATCGAGCGCGTGCCGGTCGATGAAAGGGCGGAACGATTCGCGACCGCACTCCCCTTCGCCGGCGGCGATGGGGATCGGCGAACGATCCCGGAGCCAAACGTAGCCGTCGATGTCGTCTTCGCGCAGCGGTTCCTCGAACCACTCGGGGGAATACTCGGCGAAGGCCTGCGCCCGCCGCAGTGCGGTCCGGGCATCGTAGACGCAGCCGGCGTCGATGAGCAGCGTCGCCATGCCCAGCCCTTCGCGGGCGCCCTTCACCAAGTCGATGTCCACAGCTTCGGAAGTCCCCATCGGTTCCCAGCCGAACTTCACGGCGGTGTACCCGGCGTCGACCCACTTGCGCGCGATGTCGGCCGTTTCTCGGCCATCGCGGCCGAAGAGGATCGACGCATAGCCGCGGAAGCGGTCGTGCTGTTTGCCGCCGAGGAGCCGGTGGATCGGCTGACCGAAGGCTTTGCCCTTGAGATCCCAGAGGGCCATATCGACCGCCGCCATCGCCGTGATGCCGACGGCCTTGCGGCCGAAGTACATCGTCCGGCGGTACATCAACTGCCAGAGGCGTTCGTGGTCGAGCGGGTTTTCGCCGACGAGGATTTGGCGCAATCCGCAGGCGATGTTGTGGCTGAAGGGGGCATCGATGATCGCCTTCACGACTTCGGGCGAGGAGTCCGCTTCGCCGATCCCTTCGAGGCCGTCGTCGGTGCGGATGCGCACGAGCACGGAATCCTGGCTGCTCGCGGTCTTCGCCTGCACGTTGGGGATGCGCAAAATCTGGCAGACGACTTCGACGATCTTCATGGGGGGGTTCCGGCGACACTCGCGGATCGACATCTTACCCACCCGGATTCCTTTCGGTTATCATTTCCTCAATGAAGCCATCCCTCGCAATCGTCCTCGTCTCGCTGCTCGCGTCGGTGACCCGCGCCGACGACGCCTTCTTCGAAAAGTCGATCCGGCCGATCCTCGTTGAGAAGTGCGTCGGCTGCCACGGGCCGACCGCCGAGAAAGGGGGTCTTCGCCTCGACTCCCGCGAAGCAACGCTTTTGGGCGGAACCGATGGTGTCGTGCTTGTACCCGGCAAGCCGGGCGAGAGCCGGCTCCTCGCGGCGGTGAAGCAGACCGGCCAATTGAAGATGCCCAAAGATGGCAAGCTCTCCGCCGCGGAAGTGGCCGCGCTGGAGAAGTGGATCGCGCTCGGCGCCCCGTGGCCGGCGACGGCGAAGCTTCTTCCTCCAAAAGGAATCGAGGTTGCGGGGGCCGATCACTGGGCCTTCCGACCCGTCAAGCGTCCGGCGGTGCCAGCCGGTGCCGCGCATCCCGTCGATGCCTTCGTGCAAGCGAAACTCGCCGAAAAGAAACTGGCCCCGTCCCCGGAAGCGGATCGGCGGACGCTGATCCGCCGATTGACTTTCGACCTGCACGGGTTGCCTCCCACCCCGGCGGAAGTCGCCGCATTCGATGCGGACACGTCGAAGGACGCGACCGAAAAACTGATCGACCAATTGCTGGCGTCGCCGCGCTACGGCGAACGCTGGGCGCGGCACTGGCTCGATGTCGCCCGATACGCCGACAACAAAGGCTATGTCTTCTTCGAGGACAAGAACTACCCGTGGGCGTGGACGTACCGCGACTATGTCATCGGCGCGTTCAACAAGGATCTGCCCTACGACCGTTTCGTGCTCGAACAACTCGCCGCCGACCGCCTCGATCTCACCGACAAAAAGTCGCTCGCGGCGCTCGGCTTCCTGAGCGTCGGCGGGCACTTCATGGGGAACACGCACGATGTGATCGACGACCGCATCGACACCGTGACGCGCGGATTCATGGGACTGACGGTGAGCTGCGCCCGCTGCCACGACCACAAGTTCGATCCGATTCCCCAGGCCGATTACTACTCGCTGTACGGTATCTTCCGCAGCGCGACCGAGCCGCTCGTCCCGCCGCCCTACGGCGCGGTGCCGGATACGCTGCCCAACCGGATGATGGCGAGTTTCATCGCGATGCGGGAACGGAAGCTCGTGGAATTCGTAACCGCGAAGCACGGCGAGCTGGTGACGCAGGCGCGGGCGCGGGCCGGCGATTACCTGTACGCGGCGCATCTGGCGAAGGATCAACCGTCCGCCGATGACTTCATGCTCATCGCCGACAAAGGGGACTTGAACCCGGCGATGATCTCCCGGTTCAAAGCGTTCTTGGAAGTCGCGCGGAAACGAAACGATCCCGCGTGGGCGCTCTGGCACCGCTGCGCCGATGCGACCCCGGCGGAGCTGGCCGCGATTCGACCGGCGGCCACCGAGCCGCCATTGCTG
>JANOSQ010001107.1:0-4518 GCA_031415915.1 Fimbriiglobus sp.
TGCCGCTGTTTTTCAGGCGATTTCGAGTTCCGAACATACATATTTGAGACAAATTCGACTCAAATATGTGAAATTGAGCGATAAAGTCCCTGAACTTTAGGCGTTTACCCGGTGAACGGTTACCCCGCAATTCCCACCAGCGTAGTCATTGGGATATGCATCACGATTCTCGTCGCGTTTCTCGCGTTCCCACTGATGCGTATCATTCTCAATCGTCGTTATAACCCCAACCGCTCGGATAAGCACCAAAGGCTCCTGTTGGGCCAGAAAATGGCCGTGCTCGAAAGCGGGTCAACGATCACGATAGTTGACAAACCACCGGAATCGAAAAAGAAGAATGAGTTAGAGTTCGGACTTGGCTTAATCAGTCTTTTGGGGTTGCGGTAGCCCGTCGTTCCCTAATTTTACCCCAGTACCCACAGCAGCCAGATCGTCACGCCGAAGACCAACCTCAATCCCGTCTGAACGCTGGCCCACCACATCGAGGCCCGCACCGTGCGGCCGAGTTCCTGCAAACCTTTTTTTACTTCGCTCTGCACCATCGCTTTGGGGTTCACCACGCCGAAGGTGAGTGTCCGCACGGTCATGGCCTTCCAGCCGCCGAGCCATTGCTCCGCTTGGTCGAGGTATTTCTCGGTCTCGCCGTGGTCGAATTGGCCGATGCGGATGAGGAAAAAAAGATCGACCGCGAGCATCGGCACGAAGGCGACCACCACGAGCACGATCTTCCACCATTCCACGGTCAAGGTATTCAGCGGCACGTCGGCTTGGGGCCAGATCAACCGCGAGCAGAGCCACTGGATCACCATGAGGCCGATGGCGACGATGACGGGCCGGAGGGTCTCCAACGTGAGCAACTCGCGCTTCTCGGTGCGGACGACCGTGAGCAATTTCTTGCGGCGATCCATGATGGAAAACGCCAGCCGGCACGCGTCCCAGTAGACGCTCCGCCGGCGGTACAACCCGATGAGGAAGAGGAACGCGAGGTAGAAATCGAAGAGCCGGATCAGGTTGGCGTCTTCCAAGGCGGTTGGTCCCCTGCGTGGCTTTTGTAAAAACTACAACCGGCACCGCCCCCGCGGAGCGCCGGGATCGTGCGGATCTCCGCATCGTTACAGTTATGCGGTCGGCGCCGATTCCCGGCCCCTCCGGCGCCGATTTTCGATTGACAGGCCACCTGTGCCGGGTAGTTTGATTGCACCCGTCCATCCCCCGCGGTCCGACCCCGAGTTTGGAGTTTCTCTAAACTCACCCCGGCGTGCCGACCGAGCGACCCCCTCGCCCGTCGGCCTGCGAGACCCGACCACCATGAGCACCACCATGACCGACGAAGTTGTGGACAGCGAAGCCGCGTCCGCTTCGTTCCCGAACGACCGCCGCAAGCGGACCATCCCGGTGGCCTCGGATCGCCGGGCGAAGAACGCCGCCGAGAAGCGCCGCACGAGCGAGCGCCGGCGTTTGATCGACCCGACGACCTGCGAACGCGATTACAACGACGAAGAAACGGACTTCATGAAGGCGATGGATCGCTACAAACGGGAAAACCGCCGCCCGTTCCCGACATGGAGCGAAGTCCTCGAAGTCATGCGCTCCCTCGGCTACCGCCGCGTGGCCGAAGCGACCGACCTGCCCGGCAACGGGCCGAAGAAAGTCGCCCCCGCGCCGGTCGAAGAAGCCCTCGCTTAAATCCCCGCCGGCAAGGATGCCCCCATGCGTTTGTTCTTGAGCGCCGGCGAACCGAGCGGCGACCTGCACGGCGCCAATCTCGCCGCGCTGCTGAAGCGCCGATTCCCGGACGCCGAACTCGTCGGCTTCGGCGGGAGCGGGATGGCGTCCGCCGGAGTTCGGCTGCTCTACCCGCTCACCGATCTCGCCGTCATGTGGCTCGGCCGCGTATTGGCGAACCTGCCGATCTTCTTCCACCTCGTCGTCAAAGCCGAATCGTACTTCCGCACGCAGCGTCCCGACGCCGTCGTCCTCATCGACTACCCCGGCTTCCACTGGCACATCGCCAATCGCGCCCACCGCTACGGCATTCCCGTCTACTACTTCGTCCCGCCGCAGTTGTGGGGCTGGGCGGGTTGGCGCGTGAAGAAAGTCCAGCGGCACTTCAAGGCCGTGCTCACGGCGATGCCCTTCGAAGACGCGTGGTACCGCGAACGCAGTGTCCGCACGCATTACGTCGGCCACCCCTACTTCGACGAAATCCTCCACCAGAAGCTCGACGCCGAATTCGTCGCCGCGCAGACCGGGGAAATCGTCGCCCTGCTTCCGGGATCGCGGACGCAGGAAGTGCAGCTGAACTTCCCGATGATGCTGAGCGCGGCCAAGCTCATCGCCGCGAAGCGGCCGGGGGTGCGTTTCCTGATCGCCGCCTTCCGCGAGAAACAGGCGGCCCTCATCCGCGAACAACTCGCCGAGAACGCGCTCGACGTCGAACTCCACATCGGCAAGACGGCGGAGATCATCGAAGTCGCGACGGCTTGCATCGCCGTCTCCGGGTCGGTCGCCTTGGAAATGCTCGTCCGTTTGAAACCGACGGTCGTGGTCTACCGCTCGGGCGTGGTTCTCCAGTGGCTGTACCGGCGGATGCGAACCTGCGAGTACATCAGCTTGGTGAACCTCCTCGCCGACGCCCCCCTCTTCCCGGAATACGCCGGCACGCGGGACGAATCGGCCAAGGTCGCCGGGCGCATTTTGACGTGGCTCGAACAGCCCGAGCAGCGCGAAGCGCTCGTGGGCAAACTCCGCGAATTGCGGGATCGCGTCGCGGAACCGGGGGCCGTGGAGCGGGCCGCCGAGTTCCTGATCGCCGAACTTTCACCCGTTCCACCGAATCCGGCCGTACCATGACCGCTATGGCCGCAACGCCGACCGAAGCCGTGCAAGACTACCTCAAGGCGATCCACCGCCTCGGCGGGGCGTCGTCGGTCGTCTTCCCCGCCGACATCGCGGCGGCCTTGTCCGTCAAGGCACCGTCGGTGACGGGGATGCTCAAGAGGCTCGGCGAAGCCGGCTGGATCGAATACAGCGCGGGGAGCGGGGCCAAGCTCACCGACGCCGGAAGCCGCGAAGCGCTCCGGGTCATCCGCCGGCACCGGCTGATCGAACTTTTCCTCACGCAGGTTCTCGGCCTCGACTGGAGCGAAGTCGATGTGGAGGCCGAGGCGCTCGAACACGCGATTTCGCCGAGGCTCGAAGACGCGATCGCCAAACACTTGGGCGAACCGCTCGAAGATCCGCATGGCCACCCGATCCCGAGTGCGAACGGGGAACTCGCTCACCGCGATTTGCAACGCTTGGACGAATTCCTCCCCGGCCAAACCTTCACCGTCCGCGAAGCGCAGGACGACAACCCCGAGCGCCTACGACGCTGGGCGGAACTCGGCCTGACCCCAGGCCAAGTCGTGCGGATGGAGCGCTACGAAGCGCTGGACGGAATCTTCGAGCTACAGGTCGGCGACAGAACCTTGCGCTTGGGCCGAGAAGGATTGGCCGGCTTGCGCGGGGAGTTGGTGAAGTGATTTCGGATGTGGCGAGCGGCACAGCGTAAGCGTACCGTGGATTTGCATGCGAAACACGGCACGCTTACGCCGTGCCGCTCGCCACATCACATCTCCCCGTCCGGTTCGCCGATGGCCCGGGTGTACTTGGCGAGCAGCAACTGCACCGCTTGGATCGTCTGCCATTCGTTGAAGCCGAGCTTCACCTCGGTGCCGTCCTCGTTGGAGTCGATGTTCTCCACCGCCGTCGTCAAGCCCCGGTGGAGGTAGTCGAAGATCTCGGCGAGGCGGGCCGATTGCGACCCCGTCAGCTTGTGCGGCAACGGCGGCACGTCTTCGTCGCGGGCGCGCCATTCGGTCGGGGCGTACTCCACTCGGCGATGGGACGAATCGGTCGGGCCGCTCCGGCCGATGGCCGCGGCCAACTCCCCGGCTTGGATCGTCTGAATCCCGTTTTCGTGCAGCGGTGCCAACTTGCCCGTGCGCCGAGCTTCGATCTCTTCCATCGTCCCGAACAGCAGGAGCGTCCGGCCGATGGACACTTGGTCGCCGGCGCGCAGCCGGCGGATTTGAATCGTCGAACCGTTCACCCGCGTACCGTTCGTGCTTTCGAGGTCGGTGAGGATCACGTCCCCGTCTTCGGTTTGAACCTTGGCGTGATACCGGCTGACGCGCTCGTCGTTGAGGCGCAGGGCGTTCCCCTCTTCGCGGCCGATGGTCACGGGCACCGTCAACTGCCGGTAAACGCGGCCCTTGTCGATCCCTTCGAGCACCAGAAACGTGACGTTCGCCATAACCGCCCCAATGCGTGGGTCTGTACCGGCCGTCCTGTGACCGGGAATGCTCCTGAAAACATAGTACACGATTGCCCGGCCCCGCCGAATCCGAAATTCGAATGTTCGGCCACCGACGGATTTCATGTGCCCGGCGCAAGAGTTTCGGAATGGGGCGCGAAGGCGAGCAGTACACGTTCGACAATGTCGTCGCCTTCACCCGACACCGAAACGCATTCCTT
>JANOSQ010001108.1:0-5569 GCA_031415915.1 Fimbriiglobus sp.
GTGTAACTTACCCGACCGAACTCCCGTTTGCAAAGGTGGGCCGAAAATCCGCGCCCGCCCCGGTACTCCGTTGACTTCGGTGTCGCAAGTGGCACAATCCCGATTGATCCATTCCGCAGCCCATTCAGGTAGACCCCATGCCCGCGAACCCCGATCTCTTCTCGAAGTACAAGAACCCGGCGCAGATCAAGGTCTCCACGTTCCGCAAAGTGGCCCACTCGGCGAGCAACAAGTTCGGCTCCATGTCGAAGAAAAGCGTCGGGGCCACCTTGGTCGAGCAAGGGAATAACGCCGTGGCGGTCATGGCCATCGGGTCCTCCATCGCGGTCGCGGCGAGTTCGACCGCCGCGTTCGCCGTGGCGTTGACCGGCCCCGCGGCCGGGATTGCACTCGGGGTCATCGGGATCGCGCTCGTGGCCAAATCGATGTATTCCAACCGCGAAACGGCCCACGCCGCCCTGACCCCATACATGTTCAGCCTGATCGACTCCACCGCGCCCACGCCGCTGCCGGCCGATAAACCGAGCTTGGAAAAGCTCGGCGGAGCCGCGCTGTCACTCATCTCGGATAGCCAGGCGCAGGTGTCGCAGGGTCAGAGCAAGCTGGCGTCGGCCGAAACGGCCTTCAACGCTTGGCTGCGGAGCTACGGCGAAGCCAACCGCTGGCACCAACGCTACAAGGTGGACAAGCAACCCGGGAACAAGGCCTTGGTGGTGGAACACGAACCGGCGCGGCAAGCGCTGGTCACGAACGCCGAGAAGCCGGGGGGCGCGATCTTCGAGTACATGCGCCGGCTCGTGCACTTCGGCAACTACATCCAGATTTTCGAATTCTTCGGCAAGGTGCTGAAAGGCGACACCGCGTCGTGGACGGAGAGCGCCGCTTTCGGCTCCTACCTCGCGACCGTCCAAACCACGCGCCAAAATCTCGAGAAGATCGTGGCCCTGGTCGACGCCGATAGCGCCGCGGCCGAAGAAGCCGCGCGCTAATCGGGTCAGCCGACATTCGCCATGAGCCGGTAAGCGATTCCGGCCCAAACCAACAACGCGAGGGCGCTGAACGAGGCCAGCCGGGCGCCGTGGTGCCCGTCGTACCCGTCGAGCAGCGGGTGGAACAGGGTCGTGGCCCACTTGGGCATCGCCCACAGCGCCAACCCCAGCGCGATCCACCACGCGGCCAAACAGCCGATCACCGAGAACACCACCAGCAGAATCCCTTGGTGATGGCCGCTGGCGACGGGGAATTGGCGGACGACCGCGAGCAGTTGCTCGTAATTGGTTCGGTCGCCATCGGGGATCGGCTTCCGTTGATAATTGAGCCAGCCGTCGCGCTCGAGACGTACCGCTTGATAGTGCTCGACCCCGGCGATGTTCCCGACAGAGATGGCCGGCGCGAACAGCAGGCCGAGCAGCAGTGGCAAGCTCACCGCGAGAATCGCCGGGTAGACGAGCCAGCGCCTGGCCCCGAGGGCTTGCCCCTTCTCGGCGGCCAGTTCCACGGTCGCCCGCGCCAAGAAATAGGCCGCGATGAGGGTGATCCCGAACGTGAGCGGGGCCAGCAGCGTCAGCCCGAAGGCGAGGTACGGCAGTCGCCAATCTTCCGGCCCTTTCCACAGCGAGTTGAAGACCCCGAGCGCCCGCCGTCGGACACTCTGAAGCAATCCCTTCCAATCAAACGGCACCACGCCGCCGGGTACGGGCTGGGAATTGGCCCCGGCACTGGCCCACTGGTTCGGTGGCCCGAGACGGGCGAGAACGGCGTCCAGTTCGCCGAGCGACACGGGCCGGTTCAACACGGTGAATTCGGTGTCGATGTGCTCGCGGATATCCGCGGCGACATCGTCCGGCGAGACGTCCGGATGGGCGTGGAGCGCGCGCCGCACTTGCGACAAGTATTCGTCCAGGCGGGCTTCGGCGGCACTGGTCATTTCGGTCATGGCGGCGACTCCGGTCACGGGGACTGACCCTTGGAAACGTGCTGAATGCCATCGCGAACCTCGCCCCACGCGGCGAGCATGTGCGTCAGCATCTGCCGGCCCTTGACGGTGAGCAAGTAGTACTTGCGCGCGGGGCCTTCGGTCGATTCCACCAGCGCGGTTTCGACCAATCCTTCTTTTTTGAAGCGGCTGAGGATCGGGTAGATCGTGCCTTCGCTCATCACCAACCCCCCGACGCCGGAGAGCCGTTTGACGATGTCGTATCCGTACAGGCGGTTGCCCTTGAGGGCGGCCAGGACGCTCAGTTCGAGCAGCCCCTTCCGCATTTGCGTGATCCAGTTGGCGTAGAAATCCGAGTCCATGAACCAACTATAGTGTCATGCAAGGTAGCTGTCAATGGGCTAGCCACGAGATTTGCGCAGTTCGAGCCAGTTCGCTCGGTCCGTCGCTCACTCACGCGTCCGGCTCGTATCGTACCCGGGAGTTCCGTCAGTTCCTACTTGGCATCGATTGTTCACCGGCGACCGTCGCACGGGCCGGATATAAAGTAACAATCCATCGCTTCGACTTCCCCGAGATCCCATGCGTCCCAAATTCATCGCCGGCAATTGGAAGATGTACACCTCACTCGCCGCGGCGAAGGAACTCGCGGCCGCGGTCGCCAAGGGTGCCTCTGCCGACCCGACCATCCGCGTCGCGGTTTGCCCGCCTTCGATCTGGCTCACGGAAGTCGCAGCGTTGTTGAAAGGCACCTCCATCTCGCTCGGCGGTCAAAATTGCCACTCCGAGAAAGAAGGCGCGTTCACCGGTGAAGTCGCCCCGGCCATGCTGCTGGAAGCGGGGTGCCAGTACGTCATCCTCGGGCACAGCGAACGCCGGCACGGCTTCGGCGAAACCGACGAACTGCTCAACAAGAAAACGAAAGCGTCCCTCGCCGCCGGGCTGAAGGTGATCTTCTGCATCGGCGAATTGCTAGGCGAGCGCGAAGCGAACCAGACGGAATCGGTGCTGGATCGCCAACTCACCGGCGGACTCGCCGGGCTGACGGCCGAGCAAATGGCGCATGTCGTGCTCGCTTACGAGCCGGTCTGGGCCATCGGCACTGGCAAGGTCGCCTCGCCGGAACAAGCGCAAGCGGCCCACGCGTTCGTCCGTGGGAAAATCGCCAAACTCTTCGGCGAGAAAGTCGCGCAAGCCGTCCTCATTCAATACGGCGGTTCGGTGAAGCCCGACAACGCCGCGACGCTGTTGAACCTCCCCGACGTGGACGGGGCGCTGGTCGGCGGGGCGAGTTTGAAGGCCGAATCGTTCCTGGCGATCGTTGCCGGGGCGAAACGGTAGCTCTTTCCGCCGAACCGACCGCTCCATACCATACCAGCTTGACATTGCCCTGCGTCAGTTGCCGGAGGCTCCCGCTGTGCCGCTCTTTTCTTCGCTCCAATGGTACGATTACACGCTCAACGGCATCCTCATTTTCCTCAGCCTCGCCATGTGGTTGCTGATCCTGATCCAAAAGGGCAAGGGCGGCGGTTTGGCCGGGGCGTTCGGCGGGGCCGGCGGCTCTAGCCCCTTCGGCAGCCGGGCCGGGGACGCCTTCACCAAAATCACCCTCTACCTCGCGGCCGTATGGGTGCTCGTCATCATGATCAACGTCAAGACGATGAAAGAACCGCTCGCCGCCGAGCCCCAGCAGCAAGAGCAAAAAGAAGAGCCGAAGCCCGAGTAACCGCCCCGAGATCGGCACCGTGCTCCTGAGTATGACCGGCTACGGGGAAGCCCGCGAATCGACGGCCGATTCGACATTGGCCATCGAGGTGCGTTCGGTCAACAACCGGCACCTGAAGGTCGTCGTGCGCGGGAGCGACCCCTTTCCGCAGCTCGAAACCGAGTTCGAAAAGGTCGTCCGCAAAAGCGTCCGCCGCGGCAGCGTGCTGATCCACGTCCGCCTGAGCCGCACCGGTTCCACCAGCGAAGCGGCGTTGAACACCGAGACCCTCGCGGCCTATTTGAAACAACTCGGGCGAGTTTGCTCCGAGAACGGAACGCCGGAACTGCTTCCCCATTTGGCCGGGGGACTGCTGAGCTTGCCCGGCATTGTTGGGGATCAATCGGGCCGAGGGGCGCTCCCGGAAGAAGAATGGCCGCTGGTGGAACGGGTGTTGACCGCGGCCCTGCTGAATCTCCAAGCGGCCCGGCAGACGGAAGGCCGGGCGATGGCGGCGGATTTATTGGCGACCCAACGCGAGATGCTGGCCGACCTCGGCCGGGTGAAGGAGTTGATCCCCGGCGTGACCGCGAGCTACCGCAAGCGCATTGTCGAGCGGGTTCGGCACGCGGTCGGCGATGCGGGCATCACCGTGGAGCCGGATCACCTGATCCGCGAGATCGCCATCTTCGCCGATCGCACCGATGTCTCCGAAGAGGTGATGCGCTTGTCGGCCCACGCCGAGCAGTTCGCGGAGTTGGTGACGAAGGGTGCGAACGACGGCGCCGGTCGCCGGCTCGAGTTCGTCGTCCAAGAGATGGGCCGCGAGATCAACACGCTCGGCTCGAAGGCCGGGGATGTGGCCATCTCGCGGTTGGTCGTCGAAATGAAAGCGGCCCTCGAGAAGGTGCGGGAGTTGATTCAAAATGTCGAGTGAGGGCTGCCCGCCGTTGGTCGTGCTCGCGGGCCCCAGCGGGGCGGGCAAAACCACGATTGTGGACCGGCTGCTGGCGACGACGCGGTTGCCGATCCGCCGGGCGATCACCGCGACGACGCGGGCTCCGCGGTCGGGCGAACTCGCGGGCGTCCACTACCACTTTTGGACGCGGGACGAATTCGAGCGGAAGCTCGCGGCCGGGGAGATGCTCGAGCACGCCGTGGTGCACGGCCGGGACTATTACGGGACGCCCTGGGACGAGGTCCGGGTTCCCCGCGCGGCCGGTACGGCCGTGATCCTCGTGATCGACGTGCAAGGTGCGGAGCAAGTCCGCAAGGTTTGCCCGGATGGGCTGGTGTCGGTGTTCCTGATGCCGCCGGTGTTCGACGACTTGGCCGAGCGCCTGCGCAAGCGGGGCGAACCCGAAGAGACGATCGAGCGCCGGTTGGCGAGCGCGGTGAACGAGGCGGCCCGGATGGGCGAGTTCGATCACGGAATGGTGAACGCCGACGTGGACACCGCGGCGCGGGAGTTGGAACGGATCATCGAAAGTCGGTTTCCCCAAACGAGGAGTGTAACGTGCTCGAGCAACTGAAAGAAGAAGAGATCGTCAACAAGGTCGGCGGGCGGTTCAAGCTCTCCACCCTGATCCAAAAGCGGATGGTGCAGTTGAACAACGGCGCCCACCCGCTCGTCGATCTGCGCACGACCGACCGCATGGCCGTAGTGCTCGAAGAAATCCTGCAAGACAAAATCTACCTCGATACGTCGGGTAACATGCACACCATCAGCAGCGACTACACCTCCGGCCTCACGGGGGTGTGACGCGGCCCGGCGAACCGGCACCCCCCGCCGGGCGTATCGGAGGTAGCGGCTCGCCCCCATTCCGGGAGAGCCGCGCCCAGCCCTCCGGTGGTCCATGGCCGATAGTACGCCTCGCTTGAATCCGACCCCCGCCGATCCGCGCTCGGAATACTCGCCGGTCTCTTGG
>JANOSQ010001109.1:0-1524 GCA_031415915.1 Fimbriiglobus sp.
ATGAAAAACGCGTCGAAGGTGATCATCGTCCCTGGCTACGGCATGGCGGTGGCCCAGGCCCAGCACGCGCTGCGCGAAATGGTTGACAAGCTGAAGGAAGAGGGCGTCGAGGTGAAGTACGCCATCCACCCGGTCGCCGGCCGGATGCCCGGGCACATGAATGTGCTGCTGGCCGAGGCCAACGTGCCCTACGACGAGGTCTTCGAACTGGAGGACATCAACGCCGAGTTCCCGACGGCCGACGTGGCCTTCGTGATCGGCGCCAACGACGTCACCAACCCGGCCGCCAAGACCGACCCCACCTCGGCGATCTACGGCATGCCGATCCTGGACGTGGAAAAGGCCCGCACGGTCCTCTTCATCAAACGCGGCATGGCGGCGGGCTATGCCGGCGTCGAGAACGAGCTGTTCTTCCGTGACAACACCATGATGCTGTTCGCCGACGCCAAGAAGATGGTCGAGGGGATCGTCAAGAACCTGTAGCAGGCTTCACAAGCGGGGCCGATCACGCCATACGGCCCCCTTGAAGGCGGTCCCCCGGCGACGGGGGCCAAGAGGGAACCGGGGTGAGACTCCCCGGCTGTGCCCGCAACTGTAAGCGGCGAGGGCTGCGTCCATTCCCCGGAAACGGGGCGTCACTGGGACCCCAATCAAGGGCGACCGGGAAGGCGAGGGCGCCGTCTTACGACCCGCAAGCCAGGAGACCTGCCGTCTTCTTCCGTCGCTCGTCCGAGGCCCGGGACCAGGCCAACGACCGGCAGTGCGCTCAAGCGCCCTGACGCGCGACTCCGAAGCTGGAGTCTGTCTGACCATGAGAACCCTGTTGCTGACCACCGCGGCCTTCGCCGCGCTTTCCACCCATGCCGGCGCCGAGACCGTCGCCGTGGACGAGATCATCGTCACCGCCACCCGGCTGCCCACCGATCCCGACGTCGTCACGGGGGCACGCGCGATCGACCGCGCCGAGATCGAGGCGCGCAATATCACCTTCGCCGCCGACCTGCTGTCGACCGTGCCGGGCGTCAGTGTGGCGCGGACCGGCGCGTTCGGCGGGGTCACGGCGATCCGAATTCGCGGCGCCAGTCCGGACAAGACCCTGGTGCTGATCGACGGTGTGCCAGTCGCCGATCCCTCCGACCCGAACGGAGCATTTGACGCCTCATCGTTGCAGGCGGGCGATCTGGAGCGCGTGGAAATCCTCTCCGGCCCGCAAGGCTCGCTCTGGGGCTCCGAGGCCATCGGCGGCGTCGTGGCCTTCACGACCCGCGAACTGGACGGCGTGCGCGCCAATCTGGAGGCGGGCTCATTTGCCACCGTCCGGGGCGTTGCAAACCTGGGAACCGCCACCGACCGATACGCGCTCAACGCCAGCCTCGCCGGGTTCCGCACAGACGGTATCTCGAAAGCCGACACGGGCACGGAGGACGATGGCTTCGGGACCTTCACCGCCAATCTCGGCGGCCGGGTCCGTCTGAGCGACGCGGTTCGTCTCGACGCGCGCCTGCGTTACACCGACAGCACCGT
>JANOSQ010001110.1:0-3282 GCA_031415915.1 Fimbriiglobus sp.
CCGCTTCGTGGAGCGGATCCTGACGGTGGTCGGGACGCTGCGGCTTCAAAAGCGGAACGCGCTGGAGTTCCTGAGCGGGTGCATCGCCGCCCACCGGCTGGGGGCGGCAGGACCGAAACTTTGCACGGGGTGAACGGTTACCAATCATCGAGTTGGGAATCTTGCCTTGCCCGAATTCTTCCGAAGTTTTCTTCATCGATGCGTGTGTAAATTTCCTGGCAATGAGAGGCCGTAGATAGTCTCGGCTACTGATCAACCTCGCGCCGCTTTGGGTTAGCGAATGGAATATGGCGTAGTACGCTGTCGAGACCGCTCGCCGCAAATTGGCTTGCCTCGGTCGTCCCGTGGTGAAGCTCAAGCTCTTCTCGGCCAACTCGAGCAAATGCTGCGGATTCACTCCACCTCCCCCCGCAAGAATTCGCCTTGCTCACCAACGGTTCGCAAGTTCATGTGCACGAAGAGATCCGGCACGCCTTTCAATGCGAGAGCTTCTCGCACATCCATCTTGAATTGCGAGTACGCATTCTTGAACGCCGGAGCCTCGGGCGCGGAATCTTCGACCACGACCCAGACGAATATCGCCGGTTCGCCGGCCCAATCGTCCTCGAAAGAGATGTCGAACGCCTTCAACCAGCCGCCGTATTTCGGCTCGCGGATGAGGCGGGACAAAACCCTCGCGGCCTTGTCGACGTCGGGGTTGTACAGCCGAGCACCGACGATCTTGAAAATGGCGAGCAGCGCATCACGCGCCCCCAGCACTTCCGAATCGTCGGCGAACTTCGACCGGACGATGTTCTCGATGAAGCGAGCTTTCAAAACGATGAGCTCGGCCTTCTCGGTTGGGCTCAAGCGGGGAAACGCCGCGGGATCCAAGCCTTCCACCGCTTCGCGGCTCCACCACACATGGCGACTCCGCAGTGCGAAATCGTCGAGGTCGGCTTTCGCAAAATCACCGCTTTCGTATTCCCACGGGGAAAGCATTGTGGCGGCGATTCGGAACTGATGGATGAAGTCGGTGACGACCATAATTTACTCCTGCAATGCTGATGGCCTGTATTCTACCCCACCGCCCCCGCGACGACTTCCCCCGCGATGTCCGTCAAGCGCTCGTCCCGGCCGCTGTGGCGGATCGTCAGTTTCTCGTGGTCCATCCCGAGCAAATGCAAGATCGTCGCGTGGAAGTCGGGCACGGCGATCTTGTCCTTCACCGCGTGCAGGCCGAACTCGTCGGTTTCCCCGACGCTCGTGCCGCCCTTGCTGCCGCCGCCCGCGAACCACATCGTGTAGCCGAGGGGGTTGTGGTCGCGGCCCAAGCTCCCTTGGCTGTTGGGCGTCCGGCCGAACTCGCTGCACCAGACCACGAGCGTGTCCTTCAACAGGCCCGTGCGCTTGAGATCCTTCAATAGCCCGGCGATGGGCTTGTCGACGTGCCCGCACATCTTCTCATGGTTCTGGTTCACATCGTCGTGGGCATCCCACTGCATACTCAGCGGGCCGCCGCCGCTGTAGACCTGGACGAAGCGCACCCCGCGCTCGACGAGCCGCCGGGCCAGCAGCAACCGCGTGCCGAAGTCGGCCGTCTCCTTGCGGTCGATGCCATAGAGCGCCTTGGTCTCCTTGGTTTCCTGCGTCAAATCGACGGCGTCCGGGGCGTGCTTCTGCATTTTGAACGCGAGTTCGTACGTGCTGATGCGGGCTTGGAGGTCAGTATCCCCCGGCGTCAGGTTCTTTTCGTTGAGCCGCTTCACGAGGTCGAACGTACGGCGGTTCTGCTCCTCGTTGATCTCCGCCGGCGGCTTCAAATTCAGAATCGGATTCGGCCCCTTGCGGAGGAGCGTCCCCTGATAAACAGCGGGAAGATAAGCCGCGCTCCAGCACGGGGCACCGCCTTCGGGCACGCCCTCCGGTTGGGGCATGACGCAGTATGCCGGCAGATTTTCCGAGGTGCTCCCGAGTCCGTAAGTGACCCAACTGCCGATGCTCGGGTGGCCCATCAGCGTCCGGCCGGTGTGGAGTTCGTACATCGCCGGGGCGTGGATCGTGTTGCTGCAATGGCACGACTTCAGGAAGCAAACGTCGTCGACGCACTCGGCGAAATGCGGTAGCAAGTCGGACACCCACTGCCCCGACTTGCCGTGCTTCGCGAACTTGCGCGTACTGGCGAGGATCGTTTCGCCACCGGTGGTGAACTGGCTTTTCGGCTTGCCGGTCGAATCGGGTAAGGGCTTCCCGTGCAACTTGGTCAGCGTCGGCTTGGGGTCGAACAGATCCATCTGCGACGGCCCGCCGACCATAAACAGGAAGATCACGCGCTTGGCCTTGGCCGCGAAATGCGGCGGCTTCGCCGCGAGGGGATTCTTGGAGAGAGGGGAGTTGGCTTGGGCGTCGAGCCAGTTGAGCGCGATGCCCCCGAGCCCGCCGCCGGCGACTTGGAGAAAGTTGCGGCGGGTCTCGGGGGACATGACTGACCTTTCTTACTTTCTGGAAGCGGAAGCTGTTGTAGCTCATGTGCTAACAGGCGTGATGGGATCGTGGGTAGCCATGCCCAGTGCTTTGGACTACCAATAACTGACCTGCGAATCATACTCCAAACGTGTGACAAGGTTCATGTCCAACATCCTCACCGACGCGCAGATCGCGAGATTGCTCGAAGAGAGGAAAGAGCTTCCTGCTGATTTTGAAGCGAAGCTCGCGCAGAAAGTGAAACCTGGACACAGAGAGAGCGCGCTTGCAGTGCAAGGTGACGATGGGAGTAAATTTGTCGTAACCGTTCACCCCATCTTTGTTGATCTTGCGCTTTCCCTTTGATTCCGGCATACTACGCGCATGGACGCCGCGCCAGCCAATCCGGTCCCCGAGTGCCCCGGCTGCCGGATCTGGCAAGCCGTCGGCGTCGCCCTCCGCGGCCTGTTCGTCATCGACAAGACCGGCATCGTCCGTCACATCACGATCAACGACTTGCCGCTGGGCCGCAGCGTCGACGAAGTCCTGCGCTTGCTCGACGCGCTGCAGCACTTCGAGAAGCACGGCGAAGTCTGCCCCGCCGACTGGAAGCCGGGATCGCTGGCGCTGAACCCGAAGAAGACCGGCGAATACTTCGAGAAGGCCAACGCGAAGGCGTGATGGTACCGTCGCTTCGGCGCACCTCGGGTTGAGTGTGTCTGTCCAGCGCGGTACCCCACACCCCCCTCTGGACAGACTCAAAATTTTCTGGACAGACCGAACTTTTCTGGACAGACCAAGCCCCCCTAGGACTTACGGCGAGTGCCGGACGGGGGGTCG
>JANOSQ010001111.1:0-2304 GCA_031415915.1 Fimbriiglobus sp.
ACCTTGCTGTCGTAGGTCGGCCAAGGATCGGATTTTTCATTGAACCAAGTTTTCAGATCGTCGTTGTTCGGCAGGATGTCGGGGAGGCACGAACGGAGTGAAATCGGGGCGACGTAAAGCATTCGCGGGGCGATCAACAATCCCATTTCCGCGTCGCCGAATTCCTTCAACCGGCCCCAGATGTTTCGGTCGAGCGGTTCTCGGTCCATCGACTCGCGCGGTCCAAAATAGCCGGCGACGACCGTCCCACCGATTCGCTCATCGAGCGCCGTGGCGTAAAGGGCGACGGCTCCACCGTCGCCGTATCCGACCAGCTTCAACGGGACTTTCGGTTCGTTCGAGGTGAACCAATCGACGGCGGCGAGCACTTTCTGAACTTCGTATCCCGCCAACGTGCGACCCATTTCGAACGCCATGCGATGGAGGAACTCCCGATGGGGCTGAGTCGTTTGTCGCTTCAATTTGGCATTGCCGGAATGCGATGAATCCCGGTCGATCAACGTCGGGATCAGCACCCGGCAACCGGCGTTGGCCAATGTCAGTCCGAATGTGGAATGATCGGTTTCGCCGTCGACCTTTTTCTGGCGCAGGATGCCGGCGATCGATTCGGGCGTTTGATCCGCGTGCGGGATCGCCACCACGTTCGCCACCGGCTTCCCCTTCGGCTCGATCAACAACCCCTCGGCATCGACCCCCTGCAACACCGCCCAGCGGACCGCGTGGATTTTGCAGCCGTCGATCTCGGCGAGCAGCGATGTCTTCCCCGGCCCGCTCACATACTCGAGGTTCGGCTTCACGCGCTCATCGACGACCCCCAGTATCGTTCGCAGGCGCTCCCGCTTCGCAGCGATCGGTTCCTTGGCGTTGGCCTTCCAAAGTTCATCGCGCTTCTTCGGGGCGTCGGCGAGTTCGCGGTCGAGGTACTTGTGGATCCCCGCGACCATCTTCGCCGCGAGGTCGCCGGTTTCGGTCAGGGGTTTGGTGTTGGGCAATGGCTCTGCCGCGGTGCCGACGGTGGCAAGGTAAAACAGCGAAGCACAGAGGATCATGCGGTGAGGGAGCATCGGTGCGTTCCACGAAGTGGGCAGGTGGGGAGAGTTTACCCCGGTCGGCGCTTGCATTGCCAAACGAATTGCTTCATTCTTCAGCGACCGCCCGCCGTCCGGAGCCTCCGCGATGCCCCGCCTCCTCTCCCTCTTCGCCATCGCACTCCTCGTTTCACCGCTGCTGGCCCAAGGGTTCACCCCCGAACAGGCCGTCAAGCGGATGACGCTGCCCGAGGGCTTCTCGGTGCGGGCCGTGGCCACGGAGCCGATGATCCGTCAGCCGCTGAGCATGAGCTTCGACAACCGCGGCCGGCTCTGGGTGCTGCAATATTTGCAGTACCCGAACCCCGCTGGGCTGAAGCCGGTGAAGCAGGACCAATACCTGCGCACCGAATGGGACAAGGTGCCCGAAGCGCCGCCGAAAGGGCCGAAGGGTTTGGATCGCATCACCATCTGCTACGACCCGGACGACAACGGCGTTTTCCGGAAGTCGAAGGACTTCATCGCGGGGTTGAACCTCGCCTGCGGATTCTGCATCGGGCACAAGCGCGTCTACGTCGTGCAGCCGCCGTACTTGCTCGAGTACGAAGACCTCAACGAAGACGACGTGCCCGATGGCGATCCGAAAGTATTGCTCACCGGCTTCGGGATGAACGACACGCACAGCTTGGCGAACAACTTGCAATTCGGCCCGGACGGTTGGCTCTACGGCGCGTCCGGGAGCACGAGCACGAACAAGATTCGAGACCCCCACACAAAGCAGGTCGTCGAATTCCAGCAGGGCATTTGGCGCTACCACGTTTACTTGAAACGATTCGAACTCTTCAGCGAAGGCGGCGGCAACACCTACGGCCTCGACTTCGACAAAGACGGCCAAGCGATCACCGGAACCAACTTCGGCGGAGTGGCGATGCTGCACCAACGGCAGGGGGCCTACCACATCAAGGGGTTCAGCAAGCACGGGCCGCTGCACAATCCGTACGCCTACGGCTACTTCGACCACGTTCCCTACAAGGGCTTCGTCGGCGGGCACGTCACCTGCGGCGGCATCGTCTACCAGTCGGATGTCTACCCGAAGGAGTACCGCAACCAGTACATCGCGGGGAATCTGCTTTCGAACTGCGTGAACTGGCACAAGCTCACGCCGAAGATGTCGAGCTTCACCGCCGAGCACGGCGGCACGCTGCTCGACAGCCACGACACCTGGCATCGGCCGGTCGATTTGATCCAAGGCCCGGACGGCTGCGTGTACGTCGCC
>JANOSQ010001112.1:0-2661 GCA_031415915.1 Fimbriiglobus sp.
GGCGCAGCCCAGACTCGTGCTCTTCGGCAATCGCCGCGATCCCCTCCCCATCGTCGCCGCCACACAACACGCCCACGAAGGCCATGACCAGCACCTCCCTCAACGGAGAGAGAGTTCGCCCCGGCACACGCGGGTCCGAAATGCCGCCAAAAATGTTCCTTCATCGAGTCCATCACATCCGCTTCCGTGCGTATGCCCGCCAACCTCCGCGAGGAACCCCATCCGCCGTTTCATCCCTAAAACGGCCGCTCTCGACAGACGCGTATTCCAGAAACCCCTTTCACGCAATACCTTGTGGACTCGTTTTGGTGCGTTCGCCCTGCCCTCGGCCCCGGTTCTGCCTGACGTGAGCGTCGGCGAGTCGAAGTTCCTCGGCCCGTTCGATGATGCGGCCGATTTGTGGAGTCGCATCAATGCCGATGCGACGATTGCCGGGTTCACGCCGCCGCTGGTGATCGGAGCGTATGCGCTGGCGACCTTCACGACCGACATCGCCGCCGTCCGGGCCGCGTATCTGGCCGTGCTGACCGCCGACAACGACAAGCGGCTGGCGATTCGCGAGCGGGATGTGCTGCTTCCCAAGGCGCGCGAATACATGGTGCAATACCGGTCGATCGTGGAAGGGCTGTTTGGAACGAATCATCCGCTGACACAATCGCTCCCCGTGCTGAACGCGGCCAGCGGACCAGCGGCCAGCCCCGTGGTGCTGACGGGGCAGTGGAACGCAGTGGACAGCCAAGCCGAGTTCACTTGGGAAGCTTCCACCGACCCGAACCTCGATAAGTTCCAGATGCGGATGTCGCCGGGAGCGAGCTTCAACTCGGCGACCGCCACCGTGATCGGCAACATCCCCGCCGGTAGCACGTCGTTCTCGACCACAGCGGGTCTGACCAACTCCGGCGACGTGGCGTCGTTCAAGGTGTACGTGATCCTCACCTCAGGCAGTGAGGCGGGCAGCAACACGATCACCATCACGCGGCCGTGACGGAGAGACAAAGACGTAGGACGTGTGGCTGGGGTCGGTCGTCTTCGACCGCCCCCAGCAGAGTGATGGTGAGAGTGCTGGGGGCTCGAAGACTCGACCCCAGCCACCCCGGTGTCACGGCACCCTACAAACGCTGAAACGGAACGACCTCGCGAAGAACACTGCTTCTCCGAGGACTTCGCAGCAATGGCACGGTGCGGGTGTCGTGGGCGATTGAGATCGCTCTGCCTGTCATTCCTCGTCGGCGTCTGGCAAGTCGTGCATGGGGATTTCGGGGATGTGGTTGAAGGCGATGCGGGTTGGGGCGGTTCCTTCGGCACCGTGCATGCCGCCGAAGAAGAGCGCCTTGTCCCCGAACTTGCCGTTGAGTTGGTCCATGATGTGGGCGAGTTCGGTCAGCTTGCGGTCGTCCTCGAACAGCGACTGGGCGACGTTGTATTGCGGCGTCAGGTCGCCCAAGACCACACCGACCTTGAGCAGCTTCCCCGGCGGACGCCGGTCCCACAACGGGCCGAGTTTGCGGATCAGTGTGAGCGTGTCCTGGCAGGGCGTCAGCTTCACTCGTTCGTGCCAGTTCTCGCGCCCGAGGTACGAGACCGAGAGCGTGACCGAGCCGGTCCAGTAACCGATGCGCCTCAGCCGCGCTGCGGCCTTGTGGAGTAGTCGGATCACCACGGCGCGGGCTGCGGGGCCGTTTCGCAAGGCGGGAGGCAGCACATGCGAATGACCGACCGATCGGTGATGAGCGCGTGGTTCAGGAACGTCTTCACCGCGCAGCCGCTGCCACCAGCTTTGGCCGACCAGTTCGCTGTTCCAAATGCGGGACATGTCGCTCTTGGACAACCGGCAGAACTGCTCCACGGTGGTGATGCCGCTCGTCCGCAGTCGAGCCTCCATGCGCCGACCGATTCCCGAGAAGTCGGTCAGCTTGAGCGAGAACAATCGCTCGGGAAGCTCCTCACGCCGGATCGTGGTCAGACCGTCGGGCTTTTGCAGGTCGGCGGCCAATTTGGCGAGCAGGCGGTTCGGCCCGAGACCAATCGAGCACTTCAGGAAAGCTCCCACGCGCTGGCGGATCGCCGCCTTGATGTCTCGGCAAATCGTCAGGGCGGCGGCGGGTTCGCGATCCGGGCCGCGCAACTCGCAGACCATCTCGTCGATCGACAGCACACTGGTCACGGGGAGACACGAATCGACCGCCTCGACGATCTTGTGGTGAGTCGCCACGTACAGCGTGGTCCGTGCTTCGACGAGTTCGATGTCGGGGCACAGCCTGCGCGCGTCGCGAACCAGCGTGCCGGTTTTGACTCCGCAGGCTTTGGCTTCGTAGCTGGCGGCGATGCAGCAGGTGGTCTCGGCCAGCAGCGAGACCACGCCGACGGGACGGCCCCGCAATTCGGGACGGTTCTGTTGCTCGACCGACGCAAAGTACGAGTTCATATCGACGAGCAAATAGTGGAATGTCATCAGCCACAGTTCCTGAAACGGCGTTGCCGACCAATCGTGCTTTGAGCCAATGATGAATTAGCCCCTCACAGCTCACAGCAGGAAAGACAGAATGATGGAACACAGAATGATGGAGATCAGCACACGCTGCTTTCGCCTTTCATTCGCGCTCTCCTCAATTCGCGAGGAAAATGATCCGCGCGAATTGAGGGGAGCGCGAATGAAAGACG
>JANOSQ010001113.1:0-5547 GCA_031415915.1 Fimbriiglobus sp.
CCTCGGCGACCGAACCGCCTTGGCCGTCGTAGACGCCGAAGGCGAAGACCCCGTAATTCCCCGAGCCTTTCAGGCCGCCGCGGACGAGCGTTGCGAAGAGCTTCTGATACTCTTCGGGCGTCCAATAGTAGAAGACGCCGAGATCGCGTTCGTTCGAAGCGACGGCCGAGTTCATGGCGTCGGTTCGGTCGAGGGTCACGCGGTTCTGGCTCGACTGCATGTTTTCGAAGCCGTAGGGCACCTTCGATAAGCCGACCCGCAAGCGGTGGACGCGCGTCGCGTCAAAGTAGACGTCCGCATACAAATCGCGGAGTTGGGCGAAGTGAATGGAGTTCGTGCTCCCTTGCGGCGTCACGGCGAAATCGGGTTGGAAGTAGAGCGATAGATGGTCGGAGACATCGCCGAAGAGGATCAACCGCGCCCGGCGGATGAGGAAGTTCTCCGAGCTGCCGTTGATGGTGCGATCCCCGAAGAGGTTGGGCGTTCCCTCTTGCGTGTCCAGGGTGCGGCCGAATCGGACTTGGGTGTAGCCGCGGATCGAGAGCTTCTCGTACCACTTCTTCTCGCCTTCCACGGGCACGCTGAGCGAATCGTACAGCGATTGCAGGTCGAACCGGTTGCTGCCGTACAACTCGTAGTCCTTCTTCGCTTGGGCTTCCGCCTTCTTCGCCTCCTCCGCGACTTTCTTCTTCTCCGCGTCCTTCTTCAAGGCCTCCTCGACGATCGCCCGGGTCTCGGCGGCGCCTTCCAACGGCACGACCTCGGCGGTCGGCATCGGAATCGCAGGAGGAGCTTGGGCTTTCAAGGTTGAGGACGCGTCAACGAAGACGAATGCGAGCAGGATTGCGGACGGCAGTTGAATCTGGAATCGGGGCATGGTGGAGGCACTGCTGATGTTGAAGGCGGCCCGGTAACCCCGGCGATCCGTGAAGGATTCTTCAACCTTCTTCGGCCGATTGCGCCGCGATCTTCACGAAATGTTTGCTCGTAACGATTGGGCAAGGCGGACGGAGGCGAGGCTCAGTAATGAGCGTTGCAACGATTCTCGGATCTTGCTTCAAGGCTCAGTCCACAGATCTGAAGTTGTCCGAGCAGTCGGTGGACAAAGCCGAGTCGAGGCCGGTCATTTTCCCGCTGGTCTGGACGTATCAACGATTCTTGGAAGTTGTCCGAATCACACGGTTACGGGTCGAAATCTCGCACGGTTCCTGACGCCGACCTTGAACGCATGCGATACGATCTACAACGCCGGGCAAAGACTGGAACCGATCCATCGCGTCTCTGAATCGCATTGAGAATGGAGCGTGTCCCTTTCACCGGTTGCCCGTACCCCACCTGCCCGTATCCTTTCCTTGATTGTTTCCCCCCGATTCTCCCGCGAGCCGATCATGGCGGATCCCGCCTCCGAAGCCGACCTCGACCTCCTCTGCGTCAACACCATCCGTACGCTCAGCATGGACGCGGTTCAGAAGGCCAACTCCGGCCACCCCGGCGCCCCCATGGGGTTGGCCCCGGTCGCTTACACCGTCTGGCAAAACTACCTCAACTACGATCCCGCCGATCCGCTCTGGCCCAACCGCGACCGCTTCGCGCTCTCCAACGGTCACGCCTCGATGCTGCTCTACAGCATGTTGCACCTCACCGGTGTGAAAGGCGACGGAAAACGCAAGCCGGTGACACTCGACGAAATCAAGAAGTTCCGCCAGCTCGACGGCGTGACCCCCGGCCACCCGGAGCACCATCTCACCAGCGGCGTCGAAACGACCACCGGCCCGCTCGGCCAAGGCATCGGCAACGCTGTCGGCATGGCCATTGCCCAGAAGTGGATCGCCGCGACCTACGCCAAACCGGGCTACGAATCGCTGTTCGACCACAAGGCCTACGTCATCTGCGGCGATGGTTGCCTCATGGAAGGGATCGCCTCGGAGGCCTGCTCGCTCGCGGGACACTTGAAGCTAAACAACCTCTGCCTGCTCTACGATGACAACGAAATCACCATCGACGGCCGGACGAGCTTGGCGTTCACCGAGAACGTGGCGATGCGCTTCGCCGCTTACGATTGGAACGTCCTCCGCGTCGCCGACGGGACGGACATGGACTCGCTTGCGGGGATGCTCGACCAGTTTCTGTTGACCACCGACAAGCCGACGATCGTGCTCGTGAAGGGGATCATCGGCTACGGCGCGCCGATGAAGCAGAACACCGAGCACGCCCACGGCGAACCGCTCGGCGATGCCGAGATCGCCGCGGCAAAGAAGTTCTACGGCTGGCCCGAGGACGCGAAGTTCCTCGTGCCGCCGGAGGTGCTCACGCACTTCCAGAAGGGTTTCGGCGCCCGCGGGAAAGCGGCCCACACCGCCTGGAACGTCCGCTTCACCGAATACAAAGCCGAGTTCGCGGCCGAGGGGAAACAGCTCGAAGCGATCTTCGCCGGCAAACTGCCCGACGGCTGGGATAAGTCGATTCCGAGCTTCCCCGCCGATGCCAAGGGGCTGGCCAGCCGCGAGAGCTCGGGCAAGGTGCTCAACGCGATCGGCCAAGCGATCCCGTGGCTGGTCGGCGGTTCCGCGGACTTGGCGAAGTCGAACAAGAGCCGGTTGACGTTCGACGGCGCCGGGGATTTCCAAGCCGGTTCCGCGGCCGGGCGGAACGTCCATTTCGGCGTCCGCGAGCACGCCATGGGGTCGATTTGCAACGGCATGGCCCTCTCGGGGCTGCGGGCCTACGCCGCGGGCTTCTTGATCTTCAGCGATTACGGCCGCCCGGCGATCCGCTTGGCGTCGATCATCGAAGTGCCGGTGCTTTACCTGTTCACGCACGACAGCATCGGCGTCGGCGAAGACGGCCCGACGCACCAGCCCATCGAGCAGATCGCGTCGCTGCGGGCGATCCCCGGCGTCATCGTGATCCGCCCCGGCGATGCGAACGAAGTGAGCGAAGCTTACCGCGTGGCCCTCTCGGAAACCGATCACCCCGTCGTCTTGGCGCTGTCGCGGCAGAACCTGCCTACGCTCGACCGGACGAAGTACGGGCCGGCCAGCGGCACCGCCCAAGGCGCCTACGTCCTGCTCGATTGCGAGGGGACGCCGGACGCCATTCTCATCGGCACCGGGTCGGAAGTCCAACTTTGCATCGACGCCGGTGAGAAGTTGACGGCCGGGGGGATGAAGGTCCGCGTCGTCAGTATGCCCTCGTGGGAACTTTTCGAGCGGCAAGAGGAATCCTACCGCGATCAAGTGCTGCCGCCGGGTGTGACCAACCGCGTCGCCGTGGAAATGGGGAGCACCTTCGGCTGGGAGCGGTACACCGGCGCCGAAGGCTCGATCATCGGCATGAAGACGTTCGGAGCCTCGGCGCCGCTGAAGGATCTGCTGCCGTACTTCGGCTTCACCGTGGAGAAAGTGGTCGAAGCCGCGAAGAAGGGTTCGGAACGGGCCTCGGCGAAGCAGACGAGCCACCCGAAGCAGACGGGCGACAAGCACGGGTGAAGTGAAAGGAATCAACCCGCGCGATTCATTCGCGATTCCCCGGCATTCTCCCCTTGCCACCGGCGCGGCCAACGGCGACTCTAGTCGCGTCCCCTATCGCCAGATGGATCGCCCATGGCCGCGCCCGAACCCGAATTCAAACCCTTCGTGCCCGCGAACGAGTCGCCGCCCGAATTCACGATCGCCCCGATCGTCATCGGATCGCTGCTCGGCATCCTCTTCGGCGCGTCCTCGATCTACCTCGTGCTGAAGGTCGGTCTCACGGTCTCCGCCAGCATCCCGGTCGCCGTGTTGTCCTTCGCCCTGTTCCGCGTCCTGCAAACCGTCGGGTTCCGCAAGCGCAGTATCCTCGAATCGAACACCGCGCAGACCGCGGGCAGCGCCGGCGAGAGCATCGCCTTCGGCGTCGGCCTCGTCATGCCCGCGCTTCTCGTCCTCGGTTTCGACATCGACGTGATCCGCGTCATGACCGTCGGCGTTCTCGGCGGCCTGCTCGGCATCCTCATGATGATCCCCCTGCGGCGCGCGTTCATCGTCGAGAAGCACGGCGAACTGAAATACCCCGAGGGCACCGCCTGCGCCGACGTGCTGAAAGCCGGCGAGAAGGGCGGCAGCACCGCGGGCATCCTCGTCATCGGCCTCGCCATCGGCTTCGTCTACCAGTTCGCCATGCTCGGGTTCAAACTCTGGACGGACACCGCTTCGAAATCGCTCTGGGTCGTCCAAGAAGGTGGCAAAGCCATCGGGTTGAAGGGCGCGGCGGTCGGCTGTGAAATGTCGGCCCCGCTCTTGGGCGTCGGCTACATCATCGGGCCGCGCATCGCCAGCATCATGGTCGCCGGGGGCGTGCTGGCCTACTTGGTCATTGCGCCGATGATCGTCTACTTCGGCGACAACCTCCAGCACACGCTGCCGCCGGCCAAGGTGAAGTTCGACGAGAAGACCGGGGAAGAACTCTCGTTGATCTCCAAGATGAAACCGAAGGAGATCCGCGAGAATTACATCCTGTACATCGGAGCCGGGGCGGTCGCGGCGGGCGGCATCATCAGCATGATCAAAGCCTTGCCGGTGATCCTCGGCGCCGTGGTCGGCGGGTTGCGAGATGCTTTCGGAGCGAAAGCGGCGAACGCCGGTAGCCGGCTCCGCACCGAGCACGACCTGCCGATCAGCGTGGTGATCGTCGGCTGTTTGGGGATGGTCATCGCGCTGATGGCGGCGCCGCAAATGGGCCTCAACTTCACCTGGGGCGGTCTCGCCGGCGCCGGCATGATCCTGCTCTTCGGCTTCCTATTCGTGATCGTCTCCAGCCGGTTGACCGGGGAAATCGGATCGAGCAGCAACCCGATCTCGGGCATGACCGTGGCCACGCTGTTGCTCACCTGCGTGATCCTGCTCGCCCTCTCGGAGGGGGGCGTCATCGGGATGGGCAAGGAAATCAAACTGCTGGCGCTGACCATCGCGGGCGTGGTCTGCGTGGCGTCCAGCAACGGCGGCACCACCTCGCAAGCCCTCAAAACGGGACACCTACTCGGCGCGACGCCGAAGTATCAGCAGTACGCGATCCTCATCGGTTCGCTGACTTCCGCCCTCGTCGTGGGCATCGTGCTGATCCTGCTGAATCAATCGTGGACTATCTACACCAAGCGGGCCGATCTGCTGCCGAAGGCGACTGTGCACGCGGAGAAACTAGCGGGCAAAGATCGGGTTCATTCGGGCCAGTACGAAGCGGACGCGACCGAATACGGGGTGTTGGTGATCGGCGAGAACGACAAGATCCCCGCCGAGTGGTTGAAAACGGGAACGCCGGCCGACGTGCCTCCGGGTCGATACCTCATCGACGAGGCCGGCCAGTTCGTCTACCTCTGCGACCCGGCTGTGAATGGCAAGCTGGAGTTCGAAGATTCCGAGATGAAGAACCCGGAAGACAAGCGGACGAAGATCAAGCGCTTCGAAGCCCCCAAGACGCAGCTCGTCGCCATCATCATCGACGGGATTCTGGATCGCAACCTCCCTTGGGATCTCGTGCTCATCGGCGTGCTGATCGCGGTCACGCTCGAAC
>JANOSQ010001114.1:0-3669 GCA_031415915.1 Fimbriiglobus sp.
CCGGGAAGCGCGGATCGACCCGTGCGCCTTCGTCCGGATGATCCTGATGGGCCCGGCTTGGGCTCCGCTCCCGGAGATCCACAAGGGTTTGCAGAACCATCTGAGCGCGCATCGGCTGGCGCTGGTGGAACTGCCGCGGGACCACGGGAAGACGACGCAGGTTTGTCTGCGCGTGCTGTGGGAACTGGGCCGCGATCCGAACTTGCGGATCAAGATCGTCTGCGCGTCCGAGAGCATCGCGATCGGGGAATCGGGCTTCGCGCGGGGGTATCGGTTGCTGGCGATCAGCGACGACGAAGTGATGATCCGACCGGAGTGGATCCGATTTTGGAGCGGGGAGTTCCCGCGCGAACGCTTCGACACGGTGATCTTGTCGGTCGATCCGGATCCACAACCGGCGCCACCGCACCATCCCGACCCCCGCGTAGCTTTCCCAGAGCGCCGATTCAGGACTTTCTCATTTCCTTCGGCTAACATGACGATGGGACTACGTGCTGTAGGCCCGCCATAGCCCCCGAAGCCCCGCCGCCATGCAATTGATCGATTCGCTCGCCCAACGCGGTCTCTTCTCCGAAGACGAACGGGTGCGCGCCAACGAAGCCGTGGCCGCGGCGCCGGGCAAAGCCGCCCACGTCACGCTCATCGAGAAGGGGTTCATCAAGGAAGAAGCCCTCTACCCCGCCCTCGCCGAGGAGTACGGGCTGGAGTTCGTCGAACTCACGACCACCCCGGTCGATCCGGCCGCGCTCGTCGGCATCCCGCAGAAGTTGATCCACCGCAAGAACCTGATGCCGCTGGCCCGGCAGAACGGCACCCTCACCGTCGCCACCGGCGACCCGTTCGATTCCTACGCCCTCGACGAACTCGGTACCATGATGGGGTTGCACATCCACCCCGTCCTCGGCAGCCCGCGCGAAATCGCCCGGCTCATCAAAGCCCACTTCGGCGTCGGCGGCGACACCGTTTCCGCCCTGATGAACGAGACCCGCGGGGCCAAGGAAGAGGTCGAACTCCTCGAAGGGATCGAAACCGACGACTCCGAGTTGGCCAAGCAGGCCCAAGATGCGTCGGTCGTCAAGCTGGTGAATACGATCCTCATCGAAGCGGCCAACGAGCGCGCTTCGGACATCCACATCGAACACGAAGAGCGCACCCTGCGCATCCGCTACCGCATCGACGGCCTGCTCCAAGAGCAACGCTTGCCGCCCGAGATCAACCGCTTCCAATCGGCCATCGTCAGCCGGTTGAAGATCATGGCCCGGCTGAACATCGCCGAGAAGCGCCTGCCGCAGGACGGCCGGATCAAGATGAGGGTGCAGGGCCGCGAGATCGACGTGCGCGTGTCGATCATCCCGATGACCCACGGCGAAGGCATCGTCATGCGGTTGCTCGACAAGGGCCGCATGGTCTTCAGCTTGAAGTCGGTGGGCTTCCTCGAAGACACCGCCAAGAAGTTCAAGGCCCTCATCGACCGGCCCCACGGCATCGTGCTCGTGACGGGGCCGACCGGGTCGGGGAAATCGACGACGCTCTACTCGGCGCTCAACGAGATCAAAGACGAAACGACGAAGATCATCACCGTCGAAGACCCGGTCGAATACCAGCAGGACGGCATCAGCCAGATTCAGGTGCACGCGAAGATCGGGCTGACCTTCGCCGGGGCACTCAGGAGTATCTTGCGGCACGACCCGGACGTGGTGCTCGTCGGGGAAATCCGGGACTTGGAAACGGCCCAGATGGCGATCCAAGCGTCGCTGACGGGGCACATGGTGTTCAGCACGCTGCACACGAACGACGCCCCGAGCGCCTTCACGCGGATGATCGACATGGGCGTCGAACCGTTCCTGGTGTCGTCCACGGTGGAAGGGGTCATGGCCCAGCGCCTCGTGCGGACCGTCTGCTCCGAGTGCAAAACGAAGTTCGTGCCGGATCCGGAAGAACTGCCGGTCGACTTCCCCAAGGTTCACCCGCAGACGGGCGAACCGATCCGCGAGCTTTACAAGGGCATGGGTTGCCGCAACTGCCGGCAATCCGGGTACCGCGGCCGGATGGGGCTTTACGAACTCATGATCAACAGCGACGTGCTCCGCGACTTGGTCGTGCAGCGGGTGAACTCCTCGGTGATCCGCCAAGAAGCCCTGAAAGCGGGGATGCGAACCCTGCGGCAAGACGGCTGGCTGAAAGTGCTCAGCGGCAACACAACGATCGACGAAGTCGGCCGGACGACGGCGGGCGACCTCAGCTAAGCCCAGATTGTTCACCGCAGAGAAAGATGAGACCGCGGAGAAAAGAAAGGTCAACAGCAGGATTGAGTCCTTCCCTGACCTGCTTCTCTCTGCGCTCTCTTCTTTCTCTGCGGTGAAAGATTCTTGTCTTTCGACCTTGGAATCAAGTATGCCGGATTTCACCTACACCGCGCTGGCCGGGACCGGCGTCAAGAGCATCGGCAGCATCACGGCGACGAGCGAGCGCGAAGCCGCGTCGATGCTCGATGCCCGCGGGCTGTTCCCGCTGCACATCGCCGCGGCCAACGCCGAGGGGGGCACCGGCTACACCCTCTCCTTCGGCAGCGGCGTCAGCCGGCGCCAACTCTCGACGACCTATTCCCAACTGGCGGACTTGCTCGCCTCGGGCGTGCCGCTGCTGCGCTCCATCGAACTCCTCGAAAAACAGACGGCGAACAAGCGGTTGGCTGTGGTGCTGCGCGACGTGCGGATGCTCGTCGCCGACGGCACCGGGCTGGCCCAAGCGATGGGCCAGCACCCGAAGGTGTTCGACGAACTCGTCGTGAGCATGGTTCGCGCCGGCCAAGAAGGGGGCTTCCTCGAAGACGTCCTCAAGCGCACCGCGACCTTCGTGGAACACCAAGAGGACATGAAAGCGAAGGTCATCGGGGCGTTGGCTTACCCGGCCTTCCTCATGCTCGCGGGGATGGGCGTCCTCGCGATCCTGATCATTTTCTTCGTGCCCAAGTTCGAGCCGGTCTTTGCCAAACTCAAAGAGACCGGCGACTTGCCGTTCCTGACCAAATACCTGCTCATCTTAAGCAACTTCTTGACGAGCTACGGCTTATTCCTCGCGGCCGGCTTCGTGATTCTCTTCTTCGTCTACCGGGCGTGGTCGAGAACCCCGGCCGGGCGACGCCGGATGGACATCATCCGCCTCCGCTTGCCGCTCTTCGGCAAAATCTATCTGGCGCTGGCACTCTCGCGCTTCACCCGGATCCTCGGGACGATGCTCCACAACGGCATCCCGATTTTGAAAGCTCTGAACATTGCCAAGGATTCGACCGGGAACAAAGTGTTGACCGAAGCGATCGAGGCTTCGGTCGAGAATATCACCGCCGGTGCGAAGCTCGCTGACCCGTTGCGCAAGAACGCCTACTTCCCGTCGGATGTCGTCGAGATGATCGCCATCGCCGAGGAATCGAACAGTCTGGAAAAAGTGCTCATCGACATCGCCGACGGCTTGGAGCGCCGCACCTCCCGTAACTTGGAACTGATGGTGAAGCTCCTCGAACCGGTCATGCTGCTCGTCATGGCCGTGCTAGTGCTATTGGTGGTCTCCGGATTGTTGCTGCCGGTATTCAAGATGGGTCAGACGGTGAAGGCGGCTTAAGGATTTCGTAGGTCGGGTGTGGTCACCATTCTTGGAGTTGTATTCCCGAGC
>JANOSQ010001115.1:0-5348 GCA_031415915.1 Fimbriiglobus sp.
GAAATCCGGGCCGAAGAAAGCGGCGCCGGGGTCGTTCAAGTTCCAAAAGCAGGGGGCGGGGCAGGTCGTGTTCCTCGGGCCGCCCAACGCGGGGAAATCGACGCTGTTGTCGAAGCTGACCAAAGCGTCCCCGACCATCGCACCGTATCCGTTCACGACGCGGGAACCGATCCCCGGCATGATGGATTACGAGGATGTCCGGGTTCAACTGATCGACCTGCCGCCGATCACCGCCGATGCGTACGAGCCGTTCGTCACCGACCTCACGCGTTCGGCGGATGCGGCGGTGCTCTTCCTCGACCTCGGCGACGACGACGGCCCGGCCGCGACTCAGGCGACCCTCGACCGGTTGAAGGCCGCTCGGCGAATGCTGGTTCCGGAACTCCCCGCGGACGACGACCCGACCATCTACTACCTGCGGACGATCTTGGTCGCCACGAAGCGCGATGACGAAGCTGCGGACATCCGCTTGGAGATGGCCCAAGAGTGGATCGCCGGGGCGGGCTTCCCGGTGCACATCATCGCGGCGGAGATGGATGAAGGGTTGGCCGAGCTGCGCAAAGCGATCTTCGATTCGCTGAAGGTCCAACGCATCTACACCAAGCAGCCGGGGAAGCCCGCGGACATGGCGGCGCCGTTCACTTGCCCCGTCGGCAGCAGCGTCTCCGAGTTCGCCGGGTGCGTCCACAACGACTTCGAGGAGACGGTGAAGTCGGCCCGCGTCTGGGGCTCGGGGGCCTTCGACGGGCAAACCGTCGGGCGAGATCATATCTTGCGGGAAAAGGATGTCGTCGAGTTGCACGTGTAGATGAAAGTCCACCACCTCGATCGATCCCTCAATTCCACTTCGCCACTTGGCTGCGGGCTTCCCGCAGGAAATCCTTCACCACGTCGGCGTCGGCGGCGTCCGGGGCGATCCGCAAGTAGTCCGTCAGCGGGTCGATGGCCCGGCCCGGTTCGTTCGCGTGGACGAGCGTCACGCCCAAATCGCGGCGCTGGCTCGCATCGCCGGGGTTGAGCGGCACCAGCCATTCGATCACCTGCGCGGCCTTCGCGAACTCAGCCGACTGCAAATAGACCGCCTTCAAATTGTTCAACATCCGCGTGGCGATGATCCCCGGCGGGGTGGCCCGCAGATTCGCCGGGCTGGCGAGGAACGGTTGGCCGACCACCGTGCCGACGAGTTCGCTGCACCCGTCCGGGGTCAGCAGCGCCCCGCCGTGGAACGGGTCGAACAGCACCTCCTCCTCGCCGTCGATCACTTTGGCGATGAAATGCCCCGGCAAGCCGACGCCGCGGACGGTCAACCCGCAGCGCTCGCCGACGGCGATGGCCAGCACCGAGAGCGAAATGGGGATACCGAGCCGGCGGTCGATTACCTCGTGGAGAAAGCTGTTGCGGGCGTCGTAGTAGTTCCCGGTGTTGCCGGCGAAGCCGAGGTCTTCGAAGAGGTAGTGGCCGAGTTCGGTGGCGCGGGCTTGCAGGGTCGTCGCGGATTCCAAACGCGGGGCGAGTCCCTCGGCGAAATCGTCGAGTTTGGACAGGTACACGGGCAGATCGAGTTCCGGGTCGTCGACGCCGCGGGCGAAGTGCAAGTTCAATTCCGCGAGATCGACGGGGGCATCCGGGTCGAAGCCGAGATCCGCGAGGGTGGCGGCGAGGTTCATCGGGACATTGTAACAAGGGTCGACACAATCCGGATGCGGGAGTGACGTTCGACCCGACAACGTCGCTCACCCGTCCGGCTCCGACCCCGAACCATCGATGTGACTCAGCGCTGGCAAAACTAATGGTGCGGCAATCCCACCGGCGGGCTTACGCCGCGCCGCTCGCGGTGCCCGATCCGTTGGGCTTCGCCAAAGGCATCCGCGGCGGAGCGGTGGCCCACATCAGCGCGACATCGTCGGGGGTCAATCCGTAGGCGTCGTTGACGCAATCCGAAATGGTCCGTTCGAGCACGGCGGCGCGGGTGCCGAGCGATTGCAGGTCGGTCACGGGGCCGGCGTAGGTCTCGTGCAATCCCTTCACTTCGGCCACACTCGGGAAGCGCTTCGCCGGCAGGTTCTTCTTCACGGCGGCCAGGAACTCCGCTTCCGACAGCGCCGCCACGTCCGCGAGCCGCTTCGAGGGCTTCTCGATGCCGAAGGTGAAGCGGAGCCACGCCATCACCTCCCGCACGAGCTTGCGCTGCCGCTTGGTGATCTCGATGAGTTCGGCGACGGCCGCTTCGACGATGGTTTTGGTAAGCTGCGCGGGGGGGGGGATTGGGAAGGTGTTCAGATAGTCGGTGAATAGTCGGAGCGCTTCGTCTTTTCCATGTTGGGATGTACGCCACATAAACCACCACGAGATAGGTGAATTGAGTGCAGCGATTAGCCAAGCATCGTCCGTTGGCAGGAAGTAGACGGTGTTGTTTGCGAGTCGACCTTCGAGATCGAAACAGAATGACGCAGTCCAAGTAATGTCCTGATACATGATCTTCGGCTTGTCGAAGGCGTCCCAATATGAGTTCCCCGACAGCTCCCACCAGTGAAGTACAGCGTTCTTCCGCGCCCGGAGCTCCGGTTCAAACCCCTGTACATACTTGTAGATTGCAGGATACGCCTGCGCGAATGCAACCTCGGCTTCCTCGGCGTTCGAGCAGGAAGTCCAAGGCCAGTCGAAGTTGGCACTCGACTTCAATGCGATCATCCAGAGTCCGGCCCATTCCGGTTGCCAGCGATCGATGTCTTGACCACGAAGATATGGCCGGAAAAGCGGTTCTGAATTCGGATCTTCGCGGACAAGCCTATCTTTGGTTTCCGTATCGATCAAGAACGCTTCGTTGAAACCGGTTTTGATGCCGTAAAGCGGCGACACGCTCGAATATTCCTTCAATAGCACGCTATTGGCGATGATCTTCGCCATTAGCTTGGCGACACCTGGCGGCTCCAAATTCCAAGGCTCGGCGCCCAATCGACTACGCGGAACAGCAATACCCTCTTCGGCAATCTGATTGCTCAAATCATCGATCCGCAACTGCTCGCGCGGGATGATGCAGATGCGGACGTTTTCCGGCGGGAGCGCGGCCTTCGGCTTCTGCGCCACGAGGATGCAGGGGAACACATCGGCGTCCGGGAAGATCTGCTTCGCGTGGCCGAAATCGACGACCTGCTCGACCCACATTTTCTCGGCGTAGAGCTTGCGCAGCGCTTCGCCGTAACCGGCCTTCATCCACTTGTTCGTGACGATGAACCCGAGCCGACCGCCCGGCTTCAGCACCTTCATGCCGAGTTCGTAGAAGTAGACGTACAAATCGGCGACGCCGTCGAAGGCGTCGTAGTGCCGCTTCAAATAGGGCTTGTCGGCGGTGATCCACTCCTGCCGCACATACGGCGGATTGCCGATCACGGCATCGAAGCCGCCGTCGCCCATCGCGGCGGGGAAATGCTTCGTCCAAGCCGCGAGCGGAGACGCGGTTCCGCCGACGATGCTGTTCCCCTGGAGGATGCTGCCGTCGAGCGTCGTCAGTTCTTCGCCGAGGACGGCGGTCTTGATCCAGCACGACAGTCGCGCGATTTCCACCGCTTCGCCGTTGAGATCGATGCCGAAGAGGTTCTTCGTGAGGATGGTGCTGTTGAACGAGCGCGTGAGGTCGTGCCCGCCGAGGATGAGGCGCATCGCATTGGCGAGGTCGTAGGAGCGCATCAGCTTTTCGAACGCTTCGATGAGGAACGCGCCGCTGCCGCAGGAGGGATCGACGACGCGGACCGTTTGCAGTTCGTCGAACCACGCATTCCAAAAGGCGAGGAGTGCAGCCTTCGACGCGGCATCGAGTTCGTCGGCATCGAACGCGCGCGGATCGTCGAAGAGCGTCTTGCGCGCTTTGGTCGCTCGGTCGCGGTGTTCGTTCGCCAAGCGCGAGAAGCGATCCGCGAGCACCGGGCCGAGGGTTTCTTCGACGATGTAGCGCGTCACGAAGTTGGGCGTGTAGAACGCACCTTCCTTCTTGCGCTTCGACGGCCCGAGCTTCTCCGGCAGCGCTTCCGGGTTCGCGGCGATCTCGCGGTGCATCTCTTCCAAGTCGGCGATCGACTGCTCGAAGATGTGCCCGAGTATTTCCACGTCGATGAGCTTGCCCTCGCGCTCGGACGCCGGGTTGAATTCCCACTCGGCCAGCTTCTTGAAGCGCTCGCAAATGGCGTCGGGCACTTTGAGGGAATCGAGGTACTTGTCTTCCTTGAATAGGCCGCCGTTGTACTTTTCGATCTCCAACGGCGGATCGCCCCCGTTCACGGCCGTGAAGAGCCCGACGAAGTTGTCCCAGATCGGCGCGCGGCGGAACGCGTTCTTCTGCTCGTAGGCCCGTTCGATGATGTTGGCCGGGAGTAAGTCGCGATCTTCGCAGAAAGCGACGAAGAGGACGCGGTCCAAAATCTTCTGCGTCGCGGTCAGCAGTTCGGTCGATTTGCGGTCGGCGTTGTGCTGCCGGAGCGCTTCGAAAAGATCGGAGCGGAGTTGCTTGTAGTCGAGGTAGAACTTGTCGGTGAGTTCGCGGCCGATCTTTTTCGATTCCGAGTAGAGCGCGTCGAGGTGATTCGCGCCGTCGGGGCCGACGATGCGCTCCGCCCCCAGCAAATAGACAAAGCGCGCGAGTTCCGATTCCTTGTGGGCGAGCTGATCGATCCGGAAGCTCTCGAACGTGCGCTCGTCGGCCTGCTTCGAGTAGATGCGCGTCTCGCGCATGTTCGTGACGACGTACCAATCGAGCCCGAGATTGCGCGCGTAGGACAGGCACTGCCGCACGGCCGATTCACTCCTCGACTTGAACGGTTTGTCGAGCGGATCGAGCGGCCCTTTGCCTTCGAGGACGAGCGCCAGTCGATCCTTCGCCCCGCCGAAGGTTCCGAAGGTGGCATCGGCGCGGTTGCTATCGACTTGGATGTTCGCTTCGAGCTTCATCGAATAGGTTTCGCCCTCGGTCACGGGGCCGGTGTAGCCGAGGAGTTCGCCGAAGATTTGGGCGAGGAAGCCGGGGAGGAGTTCGGTTTCCTTCAGGCGGTCGAGCTTGTCGGTGTCGAACTTCGCCGCCCAGATGGCGAGCTTTTTGCGGGCGGCCTGCACGCGCGGCGGGAGGTGGAACGACCGCAGCTTCGGCTGGAGCGCTTCGGGTCGGAAGAGGGGCTTCTGAGCGCTGGCCATTCGACGAACCCGCTTCGACAATCGAGCCGATGATGGAATGAGTGTACGGCAAGTCCGACCGGACTACCATCGGCACGCGCGGCCGTGTCTGTGCCGCGCGCCCCCCCCCCCCCGCCGCGCCCGAGGGGGTATGGGGGGGGGGGGTGTGCGGGAAAGTTAGGGGGGGG
>JANOSQ010001116.1:0-3186 GCA_031415915.1 Fimbriiglobus sp.
CCGTAGGGCGGGTTCGCCGCTTGGTCGGCCGCGATCTCGGCTTTGGTCGTGAAGGGGAGCGCGGTGAAGTCGTCGAAGGAGTGAACGCCGAGCGGATCGACCCCGGCCGCGCGGTACTTGGCGCGGTAGAACCCTTCGGCCCCGGCGATATCGCGGAGTCGCTCCCGGAACTTGGGGAGTTGTTCGGCTCGGAGTGCGTCCAAAACGGAACCCCGTGGGGAGGGAGTACTACGCTCGGGGGGACTTACCGGCCGCGGTGCCCATTCTAACAGAATTCGTCTCCTCGCCGGAGCGTCCCGTTCGTGGTAATCTGATTCCATCGACACCCGCGCCGGAGAACGCCGATGGCCGACGAGCGATCCGACGATCGGGACTTGGTCAGCGACTATCAAGCGGGGAGCGAGTCCGCGGCGCGGGACCTGTTCGACAAGTACTGCGAACGCCTGATGAAATTGGCCAAGCGGCGCATCGGCCAGCGCATGGCCAGCCGGTTCGACCCCGAAGACGTCATCCAATCGGCGTTCCGCACCTTTTTCACGCGGGTCAAGAACGACGAATTCACCTTCGAAGCCGAGGACGACCTGTTCAAGTTGCTCGTCCGGTTGACGGTGCGCAAAACCCTTCGGCGGATCGAGCACCACAGCGCCGCCAAGCGGAATCCGAACCTCGAAGCGGCCCAGCGGACGGACGATGTCGAGCCGTTCTCGTTGCTCGCCGGGCACAACGTGACCCCGGATATGGAAGTCGCCCTGATCGACGAATTTCAAAATTTCGTCGGCGACCTGCCCGAACTCGACCGGCAGGTGATCGAGTTGAAGATCCAAGGCTACACGACGGTCGAGATCGCGGAGAAGGTCGGTTCCTACGAACGCAAAGTCCGCCGGGTTCTGGAACGCATTGAGAAACTCTCCGCGGCCGGGGATGCGGAAGCAGGGGAAGAATGATAAGGAAAATGGTTCCAGCGCAGATCCCCCCACCCCCCGCTGGAACCATTGCCAAATTCTGGTAGAACCGATGCGCGCCAATACTTTACGTCCGATTTTCAGGGGTGCGATGCACGCTGAAACCATTTTGGATTCGGGCTTGGCAAGTCGACCCATTCGGGGTCAAGGCTGTCCGCGTTTCTGGGTGTTCTCGAATAACAACTTGTGGTCTCTCCGAATTCGCACGGTATCCGCCCATGTTCCGCAACTCGCTCGCCACCGCAATCCTTCTCCTCGCCACTTCGCTGGCGGTCGGTCAGCAGGCCGACCGGCGTTCGCGGGATGAACCGGATGTCTGCCCCGAAGCGGGTGGGCGCTACGGAACCTGCGACGTGCTGCGCTTCGCGCCCGACGGGAGTTACCTGATTGCCGGGGGCGATGATAAAGTCGCCCGGGTCTGGTCGCACACCGCCGAGGGGTTGGAAACCGACCCGAAGAAGATCCAAACCCTCCGCTGGCGGGCGTGGCGAGAGCAGCGTGGGGGCATCAAAACCCTCGCGGTCTCCCCGGATGGTAAACACGTCGCCCTCGGCGGCTACGGGATGAAATCGGGCACCGTCGCCATCGTCGACCGAACCGCTTCGACGGAACAAGCGACGAAACTCCTCGCGCTCACCTGGCCGAACATGGACGCGTCGAACGTCATGGCCATGGCGTTCCACCCGGATGGCAAACGGCTCGCGTTCGCCACCGCCGACGGCAGCATCTGGTTCTGGAACCCGAAGCCGCTGGCGAAAGAAGTCGACGGCCGGGGGTGGAACTGGCCATCGCGGGCGGGGAAGCACGAAGTGCTCGCGCTCGGGGAAACGAAGTCGCCGTTCAACTTCCCGCGACTGCTCTTCTTCAAGGACGCGGACACCCTCGTCTCGGTCGCGCAGAGCGGCCAAGTGTTGGCCTGCGATGTCTCCGGCGAATTGTCCGACGATCCGAACGCCGAGATACCCAAGGGTAAGACGCTGTTCAACGTCAACGACGGCTTGAAGGACAAGTTCACCGTCTACCGCGCCGAACTCTCGGCGGACGGCAAATGGATCGCCGCGTTGAACTCGTTCCCGCGCATCGTGCTCCGTTCGATCACCGGCGGGAAGAGCATCGAACACGCGCTACCGAAGGATTCGCACGCCCGGAGTTTGGCCTGGCATCCGAAGACGAACCAACTCGCCATCGGCGTCGTGAAAGCCCTGCCGGGGAAGGGGAACACCGGCCGCTACCTCATGGAAGGGAACAACACCGTCGCGATCTTCGACGCCCCCGAGGGTGACGAATTGAAAGTGGCCAAGGAATTTGAACACGCGGGCCGCGCGGAGTGCATGGCCTTCCACCCCACGGAAGCTCGCTTGGCCGTGGCCGGCGGCGATGCCGACCAAGTGACCCTGTACGACACCGCGAAGCCCGAGAAACCCCTGACCATCGCCCACGGGCAAGGTCGCCGACCGTGGGGCGTGACGCTCAGCGAGAACGGTAAAACGCTCGGCGTCCGCATCGCCCGCGATGCCGCGGCGACCGATCCGAACCGCCGCGGCAGCGGGGACTGGACCGCCTTCGACCTCGATCGATTGACCCCGCAACTCGACGCGAAGCAGAAGTGGCTCGAACCGCTGATCCAAGCCGAGGGTTGGACCGTCGAACCCGATGCCGCGGACTCCTTCGTTTGGTACGCCGCGTTGGCCCGCGAGGGTAAGGAACCCCTGCGCATCCGCTTGGCGCTCGACCCCCTGCGCGACCAACAGCCGACCTGTTTCACTTTCGTTCCCTCGGCCGTCGCGGGTCGGGCGCCGAAACTGATCGTCGGCCACTACTACGGCTGCTCGCTCTTCGAACTCGACATCGCCAAGCCGATCGTCAACCCGACGTCGAAGCAATTGGAATTCCACCGCACGCGGCTCTACACGGGCCACAGCGGCGAGGTGATTTCGGTCGTCGCCGCGAAAGATGGAACTTGGTTCCTCACGGGCGGGGCGGATCACACCGTCGCGGCGTACAACCTCAAAGATTGGGAGGGCCAGCACCACCTCGGGGCGACGTTCCACACGGTCGAAGGCAAGCCCGCCGTGAAAGCCGTCGCCGATGGCTCGCCCGCTTACGAGGCCGGTTTGAAAGCCGGCGATGTCGTCGAACGCCTGAGCGTCGCGGCGAAGTTCGTCTACGACCGCCGGGAGGGGCAAGCCCACCGCGGGGAAACGGCCGACGCGCTCGAAGCCCT
>JANOSQ010001117.1:0-7367 GCA_031415915.1 Fimbriiglobus sp.
CCGGGCAAACGAACACGCTCGAACAGCCGCCGCATTCGAGCTGCTGGCCGAGCCACTCGGGCGTGACATCGAGCAGTGCGCCGCAATGCGGGCAGGAGACGTTAAGGATCACGGTCTCACCGCCGGGATTGGTTGAATTACGGAGGGGGTTGCGGCCACGGCTTGGAAGACGTTCTGGCAACTGCCGCACTGCACCATCTGGCCGACGGATTCATCGGCGATGGCGAGCGTGGAATTGCACTTCGGGCAGAGGATGTTCGGCATCGGTGGTCTCCGGAATCCGACCCTAGAATCGACCGCCGCCGCCGCCACCGAATCCACCATTGCCCGCGTTCAAGCCGATGTTGGCGATTAACAGGATGATCGCTAGCGCGATGGCGACGACGCCCATGGCGATGCCTGCAATACCCATCGCTTTGCCCGGCGTCTTCAAAGACAGTACGCCCGTGATGATGGCTGCGATCGGCAAGGGGAGTCCGAAGAGCCCACAGCAGCAGGTCAGTAGGATCCCGATGATCCCGAGGACGAGGGAGGCGATCCCCAACCCTTGACTACCGCCCTCCGATCCGCCGCGGCGCCGCGACCGGCGATCTTCGTAATCCACTTCGTCGCCCTCATCGTAGTCGTCATCGCTCGACATCCGTCTCCGCCGCTTGCTCGGGCGCTCGTCTTCGTCGTCGCCGCGGCTGCTGCGCTTCGAGGGCGCTTCGGCTTTGAATATCTGTTGGCAACTGCCGCACTGCACGTCTTCGCCGAGCATGTCGTCGTCGATTTCGAGCTTCGTCGAGCACGTGGGGCAAACGATAGTGGGCATGGAGTTCCTTCATGGTCTGAGCATGTCTTTTTTAGATCGTGAATCCTATCCGCCGATCTTCATTCCGCAATCCGCGCATTCGCGGTAATCCTCTTTCATCAAGAGCCCGATGAAAAAGAGCGGGAAACAAAAGAGAATCATCATTGCAAAAACGACCCAGCCGCCAGTCGAAATTTTGGAAACTGTCACAGGAAAGCTTTTTGAACCGCAGTATGGGCACCGGAACCCATAGTTGCTCCGGCGACTACGATCATCGCCATCATCGTCCTCATCGCGTCGTGATCTGCGGGAAGATCTTCGTCGCGATGGTCGTTCATCTTCGTCATCTCTGTTGACAGCCGCGCTTAAGACTTTGGGACCCGAAGACGAAATTGTCGAAAACGGATTGATCTGTGGGGGCGGTGCAACAGGGGCAACAACAGGTAGTGGCGGTTGGTCATTAGGGCTACTTGTTTGCGCTTGCGGGATCATCATCTCCGCAGAGCACTTTGGGCACTTGACGGTTTTCCCGACCGATGAATCGGGGATCTTCAATTTCGAGCCGCAGGTCGGGCAGTGTACCAGCATTGCCATGGTTCACTTCTTCGCGTTCACGAACGGGGCTTGGGTTCCATCCGGCGCCGGGGGAACATCGCGATCCACCGCCGATTGCGTGACGATGATCACGCCGACCATGCCGATCGACAGCAGGATGGCCGCGAAGTTCAACACCATGCCGAAGATCGCAAGACCCCGCAGTCGGGATTGCAGCGCGCTGTAGCCGGCGAGAAGCCCGCCGAAGCCGAAGACGGCGCCGACCCCGCAGCACGCGGCCGAGGGGAGGGCGACGATGCCGAGAATGAGCGAGAGCGTGGCGTAGCCGCTGCCATCGGATTTGCGCGGCCGTTCGTTGCGCTCTTCCTCCGCGTAGCGGCGGTCGGGCTTGGCCACGAAGGGCGTCCGGCAGCGCGGGCACTCCACCTCGCGGCCCTCGCGGGCATCGTCGAAGCGGCTCGGCTCGGTGCAAGTCGGGCAGACCGAACGGAACATGCGGCTCCTAGGCGGCGGGTTCGTCTTTAAACAGGTCGCTGATCGATTGATCCTCGTGGATCCGCCGGATGGCGTTCGCCAACAGCGGGGCCACCGAGATCACTTTGACGTTCGGCAGGCGCTCCTGCTTCTCTTTCGTCAGCGGTACGCTATCGGTGAAGGCCACCGATTCAATCATCGGATCCTTCAAATGCTCGAGCGCTTTGCCGACGAGCAAGCCGTGCGTCGCGCAGACGTACACGCGCTTGGCCCCGTGGGCCTTGGCCACCTTGATCGCCCCGGACATGCTCGACCCCGTCGAGATCATGTCGTCGAAGATCACGACCGTCTTCCCTTCGACGGACGCGCCGATCAGGTGCTCGGCCCGCGTTTCTTCGGCACTGGCTCTTCGCTTATCGACGACCGCGATTTGGCCGCCGAGACGCTGCTGGTATTTGAGGGCCTTCTTCACGTTGCCTTCGTCGGTGCTCAATACCACCAACTCCCCCGCGGGGATGTTCAGGGAACGGACGTGGGCCGTGATCTCTTTGAGCGCGTAGAGGTGATCGACGGGGATATTGAAGAACCCCTGAATCTGCGCGGCGTGCAGGTCGAGGCAGAGCAGGCGATCCGTACCCGCGGCGGTGAGCAAGTCGGCGACCAACTTCGCGCTGATCGGCACGCGGCCGGCGTCTTTGCGGTCTTGTCGGGCGTAGCCGAAGTAGGGCATCACCACCGTGACGCGGGAGGGACTGGCCCGTTTGAACGCGTCGAGGATGATGAGCAATTCCATCAAGTTTTCGTTCACCGGCGGGCAGGTCGGCTGGACGATGAACACATCCCGACCGCGGACGTCCTCGTCGATGCGCACCGACATCTCGCCGTCGGGGAAGTTCCCGAGGTTGATATTCCCGAGGGGGACTCCCAAATGCTTGGCGATGCTCTCGGCCAACGGCTTGTTCGCCCGACCGCTGAAAATCTTCAACTTGCCCGGGATGGAGAACGTGGTCTGCAATGCAACCTCCGCTGGGGGGCCGGGCGACGGAAGCACTCGGAGCGAGGGCTTCGGGCGACGGACGGTCGAACTGGGAGTACGGGGAGATCCCGCCGGCCCACGGGCGACGGCGGTATTATGCGGGCGGGTTGCGGCGGGGTCAATCATCAGAGGGGGAATGATTCCGAGGAGGACGCGTCAGCGACGGATGTCATCGGAACACGGCGAGCAGGATGCGTCGGCGATGGATCGCGCTGCGGATATCGAGCTTTGCGAAATGGGATTGGTCGTTGCGGATGCAACTCCGCAAGAATCGGTCGGCCAAGACCTCAAGCAAATCGACCGCGCCGGCAGCCGGGCCGCCGAGTTGTGCCAGTGCCGCGCCTCGGCGGCGAGGCGACTTTCCGCGAACTCCGGCCCGAGGTCTTGGCGAGTGGCTTCAACCAAAAAGAAGCCACTGCCGGCTTCGCGGGGAAAGGTTTGGCCGGCCTCCTCCGCAAGCCCTTTCTGACGCGGGAACTCTACGGGCTGGTCTCCTCGGTCGTCGGGGACTGAAATCCCCGCTACGGACATTGCACTGCGTGCGGAGCACCGGTAGGGTTGAAGGGGTGACCCGATTGTTCCTTAGGGATTCCCGCCATGCGCGCGCTCTCGATCTGGGCCTTGCTCGCCGTCGGCTGCCTCCTCGTCGCTCCGACCACCCCGGTCGCGGCGGACAAACCCGCCGTCAAGAAAGTCCCCGCGCACAAAGCCGCGCTCGCGGAAGCCCGCAAGCGGTTGCTCGCGGGGAACTACGAGGAGGCCCGCACCGCCTACGAAGCGGCCGTCAAAAAGGATAAAACGCTGGAGCCGTACGCGGCCATCGGCATCGCCGAGTCGCACCGGCTCGTCGGTGACATCGACTTGTCGCAGGCGGTGCTCGACGCCGTGAAGAAGGAGTTCCCCGAGAACGCCGAACTCCTCGCGGCGCGGGCCGACCTGCTCTACGAAATGGGCGACTGGGACGAAGCCGAGAAGGACGCCGACGCGGCGCTGAACGCCGACAAGAACCAACTGCGGGCCATTTGGACGAAAGCCCGAATCCAACGCGATCGAGGGGATGTCGACGCGGCCGATAAAACCTTCCGTCTCGCGGTGCGGCACTACACGGCCCGCAGCAATGCGGACGACGACATCACCGATCCGGAAGAACTGCTGTACGTCGCGCTCAGCGGCTCGGAAAACGCCCGATGGCACAACCTCAAGGAACAATTCCGTTTCATTTTGAACGATGTACTCAAAGACGCGCTCTCGGCGGATAAATCCTTCTGGCCTGCGGAGCAACTCGCCGGGGAATTGCTCCTCGAAAAATACAACCGCCCCGACGCCATCGACGCTTTCGACAAAGCCTTGAAACTCAACCCGAAAGCCGCCGATCCGCTGGCGGGCAAAGCCCAAGCGGCGCTCGTGAAGTTCGACCTCAAAGACGCCGACAAGTTCGCCGACGAGGCGCTGAAGCAGAATCCCCAGCACGCCGCGGCGCTGCGCGTCAAGGCGGAGATCCAAATCATCGCGGGCGATTTCCCCGCCGCCGAGAAGCAACTCCGCATCGCCAAAGCGGCCCGGCCGCGCGATAGCCAAACCCTCGGCCGACTCGCCGCCGTGTTGCTGCTCCAAAACAAAAAAGCCGAGTTCGAAGCGGCCGTGAAGGAAGTGACCGCCTTCGATAGCAAGCCCGGCCTCTTCTACCACGAACTGGCCGGCGGGTTGGACGAACGCAAGCGGTACACCCAAGCGGAGGAATACTACAAGAAGGCCGCGGAACTCCGTCCCTTCCTCAGCGGCCCCCGCACGAGCTTGGGCATGCTATACCTGCGGCTCGGCAACGAAGCCGAAGGGAAGAAGCTCCTCGATGCGGCCTTCAAAGCCGACCCGTTCAACGTCCGCGTGGCCAACTCGCGCAAGGTGCTCGAACACCTGGAGAAGTACGAGACGATGCAGACCGAGCATTACGTGCTGCGCTACGACCCCGCGACCGACAAAATCCTCGCCGAGTTCCTCGCGGAATTCCTCGAAGAGACGCACGCCGAGTTGAAGAAGCAATTCAACTTCGAACCCGAGGGGAAAGTGCTCATCGAAGTGTTCAACAGCCACGAGATGTTCAGCGGTCGCACCGTCGGTCTGCCGGATCTCCACACCATCGGCGCCTGCACCGGCCGGGTCGTGGCGATGGCGTCGCCCAAGGCGAAGGGGTTGAGCAAGCCCTTCAACTGGGGCCGGGTCATGCGGCACGAACTCACGCACATTTTCAACTTGGCCCAAACCGACTACCAGTGCCCGCACTGGGTGACGGAAGGCCTCGCGGTGCGGAACGAGAACATGAGCCGATCCCCGGCGTGGACCGCGATCCTGCGCGAGCGCTTCGCTTCGAACACGCTGCTGAACCTCGACACGATCCTGCTCGGCTTCGTCCGGCCCAAGAACCAAGACGAATGGACGCTGGCCTACTGCCAGAGTCAAATTTACATGGACTACCTGACGAAGACTCACGGTGAGGAAGCGGTGGCGAAGGTGCTCAACGAGTACAAGGCGGGCAAAGACACCGCGTCGGTGATTCAAGCCGCGTGCGGTGTGAACAAGGCCGAATTCGAGAAGGGCTACCGGCAGTTCGTCGCGGAGATCGTGAAGGGGAGTGCCCCCGCGGGCGGGCCGGCCGAAAAGGCGATGACCTTCGACGAACTCGTGGACGCGCTGAAGGAGAACCCCAAAGACAACGATCTGAAAGCCCGCCTCGCGGAGCAGCACTTGCGGCGGAACAAGATCACCGACGCCAAGAAACTCGCCGATGAAGTGCTCGAAGCCAAACCCGGCCACGGGCTGGCGAGCATCGTGAAGTCGAAGCTGCTCGACCGCGCCAACGACCCCGAGGGAGCCAAGGCCGCCCTCGATGACGCACTGGAGATCAACCCGAACGACCCGAAGTTGATCGCCAGCATCGGCCGGCTGCACCTCGCCAAGAAGGAATTCGCCGAAGCCGCGAAGATGTTCGAGAAGGCGAAGAAGCTCGCCCCGCTCGAAGCGGATTGGAACGAGCAGCTCGTTCGCATTTACAAGATGACCGACGAAACGGAGAAGCTGCTGCCGCTGTTGAAGGAAGTGGTGAGCCACGACCCGGACGACCTCGACGCCCGGTTGAAGCTGGCCAAGGCGAGCTTGGACGCGAACCGCTTCGCCGAAGCCGAGGCGTTCGCCCGCGATGCGATGTGCATCGACGTGACCAACGAGGAAGCCCGCGAAAGCCTGCTGGCGGCGCTGAAGGGACAGAATAAAACCGCCGCCGCGGAGAAGATCCGCAAACGCTTCGAGAAGTGACTATTTTCTTCGCAAGTCGGAGGCCATCGCCCGGGTGAGGCGCAAGTAGAGATCGCCGTATTCCTCGGACGGTTCCAACTCCGTGCCTTCGTGCCATTCGTTGAACGTGGTGATGAGCAGCAACCGCTGGTCGGGGACGACGAACTCGGTCGCGAGCCGCCAGTAGTCCCGATAAAACTGCCCGCCGTCCCGGTCGTACGCCGCGCGCCCCGCACCTCGCAATCGCGTGTCGTCGTATCCGGGCATGACGTGCGGGATCATGCGCATCCCGTGGGATCGCGCCGCGCGGTCGGTCGCCGCATACTGCCTCTCCACACTCCGCAGAAAATTGGGACGGTCGTACATGTTGTAAGCGGTCACGGCTTGGAAGTGTTCGCGGAGAAAGGGCCAGTCGAGTTCGCCGGGCTTCTCCCAGTACATCGCGTCGGCGATGAGATACAGTTCGAGACCGCGGGCCGCCGCGCGTTCGCGGATCGTTTTGAGGTAGCGACCCGCCTTCTCAAAATTTCGCACCAAATAGAGCATCACCACGACCTTGCCATCGCAGCGCAGGTAGTTGGGAAGCCGGAAATAGGTTTCGGCCAAGTGGTCGAAATGTTCGATCATCCGATCCCCGGCCACGGTGCCATCGGGGAGCTTCGCGGCCAAATCGATGGGTTTTTCCGGGCGTAAGCCGAGGGCGATCGGCGTTTCGTAGTGCAAGGCGAAGCGGAAGGAGGCCCGTTCCAACTCGGGGAGCACCGCCTCGCGCAGGTTGATGGCTTCGCGACCGTTCGGCGCGAGGCACGACAGCATGAAGAAATCGATGTCGGCTTGCTGGGCCCAGCGGATGTGTTCGGCGACGACCGCGCGATCCGAACTGGAATACCGCCCCAATTTCGGGGTGTGGGCCACGGGCTGACCCACCCAGCGTTCCTCTTCATACCACGGGTAGTAGTGCGCGCCGATGACAGGGCCGGCCGGCCGTGTCGCCCGGAACCCCGGCCGCACGTCCGACGAGACCGTCGCGGCTATCGCCGAGAATAGGACGAAGACGCCGACCAGCGAGACGGTGGCCCTGCGCATGGATTGCCCCGAGTCGGAGAACATCGCGACGCGGCCGGGCTTCCCCGACCGCGTCTGTATCAGCTCTACGCCTTCTCGCCGATCAAATCCCAGCCTTTGCGGTACTCGGTCTTGATGTACTGCATGGCTTTGTCG
>JANOSQ010001118.1:0-3848 GCA_031415915.1 Fimbriiglobus sp.
CGACTCGCCCGGCAAGCGGACCGCACAATCCCGGCGACGCCGCGTGAATCCGGTGCTACAGTGACCAATGAGTCGATCCCACACCAACCGTTGTCACCATCGACCGCCACCGCAAATTCCAATTCAGGCTGAACCAATACAGTCTCGGGGTCGGAGTGCCGGTCGCGCTTCGCTTTTAACTTTTCGGCCTCAACTTTCTCTATCGCAGCGCTGTATCCGAGAAAGGTTTCGCGCACTCCATCGACGACGGCCGATCCAAGATCGGCCTCGGTGATGCCGGGGTTTGCGAGCGCCATGCGTGCGGCGGTGGTGGCAAACGCCGGCCACATAAGACGCAGCGCTTCCGACAAGAACATCCTCATGTACTTTTCGCGTTCCACCATCGTCATTTCGGTGCTGATGTGCTGAACATCTTCGGCGACGAGCCGCCGTCCGAGAAGGTTGAAAAATGCCAAGCGTTCTGCTGGGGGAAGTGAATCGAAAAGCTCAACCAACACGCGCGCCGACGGCGGCTCAATAGGTGCCACGGTTGCTCCACTTGCGGGGCCGGTTCGACCCTTGCTGCCGAGTGGAGCTACAGCAGCAAGGGTCGAACGTCAGGCGGTAGCTACTCCGCCCTTCCCGTGCTGAAATGGTAGCAGGACGCCAAGCGATGGGCAAGAATCGACTTGTGCTTACCGTAAATGCTCAATATACTTCTTCCGATGCCCAAAACAGACACCGACGACACGGCGATGGCGCGCGTCCGCGAATGGGTGACGGCACAGGGGATTACCCTGCACGAACTCGGCATCCGCATGGGGTTCGATGAAAGTGTCGCCCGGCAGTCCGCGTTCCAGTTCTTGAAGTCCAAAGACCCGCGAATCAGCACGCTCCGGCGGTTCGCCAAAGCCGCCGGGGTTCCTGTCGAGCAACTTGTCTCCGAAGTGACGCCCGTAGCCAAACCGTCCAAACCCAAGAAGTGAAGAACATAAATCGAGGGCGTGCAGTGCCGAAGTCGCTATTAACTTTCTGGTTGCACGAACTGAACACAGTTCGGCTAATCTGTCAAAAGGGTGGCTGCAACGCGGTCGTCGAATTGACCGTCGCGCAGCTTGCAAAAATCCAAGTGAGCCAATGCCCGGTATGTAGCAAGCCCCATGTCTATTCCGACCACGAGAGCCACGCGAGACTGCAACAGCTCGCGGTCGCCATCGAAAACGCCAGACAATCCGCGATGAGCGAGCTGGTGAAAGTGGAATTCGTCATGCCCGAAAAGCGAGACTGAGGCGAATATCGTTTCAGACCGACCCGATTTCGTTTCAGGTGGTCGCTTTTCGTTCCAAAGCGGAATAGCGTGCCAAAGCCGGTGGGGGTGTTTCCGCCGAAACCATTTTACCCCCCGCCCTGCTCCGCCATCGGCTTCGGCGAATCCCCGCAGACTTGGTAGCGGAAGTTGCCGATGATCAATTCGTCCCCCATCCGGATCTTCCCTTCGGTCACGCGCTCGCCGTTGATCTTCACGCCGTTGGTGCTGCCCAGATCGCGGATGACGAGGTAGTCATCCACTTGGGCGAGGCAGCAGTGCCGGCGCGACACCTTTTTCGAGTTCAACTGAACGTCGCACTCTTGGTGGCGACCGAAGAGCAGGATCGGCTTGTCGAGCAGGATGCTCGGGCCATCGGCGAGGGAGAGCAGGTGAATCGGCATGGGTGCTCACCGTTTGACGAAGAGGAACACGCTGGAATCCCGGAGCCGAGTCGCTTCCTCGAGCTCGAAGCCGACCCGGTTCAGGCGCCAATCGATGTATCGCAGACGCCCATCGTGATCGTAGTGATCCATCGGCACCCAGAGCCGGGTTCCGACCGGGAGCGTCGCGGCCGCGTCGTCGAGCGAGAGCAATTCGCCCCGGAAGAAGTAAACGTACGTCTGTTCGTCGCTGGCGACGCGATCCCCTGCGATTCGGTGGGTGCGGATGTGCGCGGCCGCGCCGGACGAATCGGGCCGATCCCACGGTTTGACGATGTGGAAGATCGGGAGGAACAGACTGATCGCGAGCAAACTCCCCCCGGTCAGCAGGTGCAGCCGCTTGGAGGGGAAGTACCGGAACGCAGCATCGATGCCGAGTCCGCCGAGCAGCAACGCGCACGGGGCGATGAAGAGCATCTGGCGGTTGAAGCCGTAAGGGTACGCCTTCAACGCCGCCGCGATCACCGCGAGCGCGAACGGCGTCACGAGCAAGATCGCCAACCCGCGCCGGCCTGTCCGCCAGAGCGAGAGGAGGCCGAACGGAGCGACGAGGCCGAGGTAGAACCCGACCGGGTTGTAGCAAAATTGGAATGTCGTGGTGGTCGTTTCGACGAGCCACCACGGGAGGGTTTCGGGCCGATTCAAGTTCGGAAACTTGGAATCCCACTCCAAGAGCAATCCCGCCACTCGCTGATTCTTGATCGGCCCGAAGTACAAGCCCGCGAACGTGACCAGCGCCGTAGTGGAGGCGAACGCCCACATCGCCAACCCCCGGAACCGTTCGCGGTACGCGGCCGGGAGCCAGACCAACAGCAACCCGCCGAGGATGAACACGGCCGGGTACGAGGTGCAGAGAATCGGCGGAATCAGCGGGGCGAGCAGGGCGAGCCGTCGCGTCGCCGTCCAATGCCGGGTGGCGAAGTAGAAATAGAGTAGCGCGGTGGTGAGCAGCGCATCCCCGGCATAGGGCCTGATCGTGCAGCCGAGCCAGACGTGGTTGTCGGACAGCGCGACGAGGGCCACCGCGATCACGCCGACCGATGGGGACAACGCCCGGCGCACGAGCGGCACCGTCAGCAGCAGCGTCCCGCAACTGCACACGAACGGCACGAAGCGCCAACAGTAGGGTTCATCGCCGCAAATATCCGACAGGAGTTTCAAGCCCCACAAGAAGATCGGCGGGGCCGCGACCGCGTGGTTGAGAGGACCGAGGAGTTCCGCGTAGCTTTTGTTGAGGATGTTCGCGAGCAGCACGGCTTCGTCGTACCAGATCGTGTGGTTGACGGCGTAATGCCACAGCCGGAGCGCGAGGCCGATGGCGACGAAGCCCCACGTGAGTCTCCGCTGATCGGGCCAAGTTGCGGCCATCGAACCCCTCGCCGAATGGACGATCTCCCAGCGGGAGCTTGTACACGATCGCGGGCGATCTCGCTACCTTAACCGAGTTGTCGCTCTGCAATCCCCGAGAGACCTTCCGTGTCGGCTTTGGCCTTTCAACGCTGCATCCACCCGCACTGCGCGGCCACCGTCGACCTCGGGGATACCGCGTTCCAGTGTCCGAAATGCGGGGGGCTGCTCGATGTCGCCTACGATTGGAATCGGTTGCCGGTGCCGAAGTCGCTGAAGCATTTCGAATCGAAATGGGCGAACCGCAACGACCCCCTCGATTTCTCCGGCGTCTGGCGCTTCCGCGAACTCTTCCCCTTCGCCGACGATTCGAAAATCTTGACCATCGGCGAAGGGCAAACCCTCTGCCAGAAGGCCGACGCCGTCGGCCAATACGCCGGCATGAAAACGGGCCAACTCTACTTGCAGTACGAGGGGATGAACCCCAGCGGCAGCTTCAAAGACAACGGCATGACCGCCGCCTTCAGCCACGCCTTGTCGGTCGGTGCCCGCCGCGCGGCCTGCGCCAGCACCGGCAACACGAGCGCCAGCCTCGCCATCTACTGCGCCGCGTCGCAGCGGATGCGGGCGGTCATCTTCATCGGCTCGGGGAAAATCAGCTACGGAAAGTTGTCCCAAGCCCTCGAACACGGGGCGTTGACGCTCCAAATCGCCGGGGACTTCGACGACGCTCTCCGCCGCGTTCAAGAGGTGTCGAAACAGCTCGGCATCTA
>JANOSQ010001119.1:0-2797 GCA_031415915.1 Fimbriiglobus sp.
GGATGTCTTCCACCGGCACGTCGACGGTGTCGAAATCCATGTTGCGGATGACCCAGCTCTCGCCGTCGAGCTGGCAGATCTGCCGGTCGTTGAGGTAAACCACTTTGTCGGCGTAACCCGCGAGCGCGTTGGCGTCGGAAGCCAGGTAGTTGCCGTCGGCGCCGAGGCCGATGACGAGCGGGCTACCGAGGCGGGCGCCGACGAGCACTCCCGGTTCCTGCCGGCACATCACGGCGAGTCCGTAGGTCCCCTTCACGAGCTCCACGGTCGCGCGGACCGCTTGGAGCAAGTCGCCTTCATAGTAGTGGTGAATCAGGTGGGCGAGCACTTCGGTGTCGGTTTCCGAGACGAACTTCACGCCGTCGGCTTGGAGTTGGTGCTTGAGCGTCTGGTAGTTTTCGATCACGCCGTTGTGCACCACGGCGATGCTGCCGCAGGTGCTCATGTGCGGGTGGGCGTTGGTGTCGGTGGCGCCGCCGTGGGTCGCCCAGCGCGTGTGGCTGATGCCGTAGGTGCCGGGGGCGGGGTGGTGCGCGACCGCCTTCGCCAACTCCGCGATGCGGCCGGCTTTCTTGCGGAGGTGCAGGTGCCTACCGGTGCCGGTGATGAGGCCGGCGCTGTCGTAGCCGCGGTACTCGAGCCGCTTGAGTCCGTCGAGGAGGATCGGGGTCGCTTCGCGCCGACCGGTGAAACCGATGATGCCGCACATGCGGGTGTATCTCTGGGGTGGAAATCGAATGTTCAGACAGTGATGGCCGCCGCGTTGATCACGCTAAAGCCGCAACCCTCGTAGAGGGGCCGTAGCGAATCCTTGCACGTGAGCATCACGTAGGGCGCTTGGTGCAAATAGGCTTGGCTCAGCGCCGCCTTCACGATCTTCTGGGCGATGCCTTGGCCGCGGGAATCGGGCCGGACGACGACGTAGTCGATCTGCCAATTGACGGGGGCCGAAACGAGAAGGAATCCGTCGGCGCCGCCCTCCGCATCGCGGTGGAGGCAAACGAAGCGTACCGATGGCCAGATGGAGAGGAATTTGGAGCGCGTGCGGAACTGGGTATCGAGGAGTTCCCAGAGCGTCGTGCACGACGCTTCGTCCGCGAGTAACTCGGAGACGGGGAAGAACTCGACCCCGCCCGGCAATGGCTCGGCGCCGGTGGGCTTGTGGAAGTAGTGGGAATCTGAGCCTATCGCCATAGCGACTCTTCCGAGACCAGTGGAAATCGGTGGGTTGCGCAAGATCGCGGCTTTGACATCCGAGCGGAACGCGGTTCTGAAGTCGAGCCACGTGGGAGAGGTGGTCACCGAGTTCATCAACTTTCTACGACGGGAATCTGCGGTGTGCAAAAAATGGCAGGGTGTAGCCGTGGATTTTTCACCGATTGCACTTTTCAGAGAAGAGTGTCGAAGACAAAAACGGCGTTTACGATGTGGCTCCGCCTAACTTCCCCAGACGCGACATGAACCATTCGTGGGCTTGGGCGAGAGCGGCTTGCTCATCGGAATTTGTAGCGCGCGGCTGTTGCAGTGGGACGACTGCCGGAGTCGACTCTTTCGGAGTCGCAGGGGATATTTGGGGTGCGGGCAGACCCGGTCGCGAATCGCGGAATGCCTGTGTCATCACTTCCATCAGTACGATTTGGCGTTGCATGAGCTGCGTCTGTTCCCGTTTCATCTCGGCAAAAAGACTGGCCATCAGCAGGGTCGCTTGCCGCAAATCGCCGACTTGGTCGACGAGTGGCTGGGTGATCTCACCTGCGGGCGTGAATTGAGCCATCGTGTTCGAGACGGGCTCCAAGGCACCGATTCGACCATGGATGCTAGAACTGCGTGCGAGTTGGACATCGAGTTGGAGGCCGTTGAGGTTCAGTCGATCCCCGACTTGCAACATGGCGCATCGGGCCAAGCGGTCATTCAGTCGGGTGCCGCCACTGCCAAGCAAATCGATCAGCCAAGCATCGGAGTCGGTTTGGACAATGGACGCGTGGAAGGGTCGTATTCGTTCGTCGGGGAGGCGCAGATTGCAAATCGCATCGCGACCGATCAGGGTCAAGGCAGCACGAAGTGGGTACCCTGGCGGGTCCTTCTCATCCAGATCTGAAAGACTTGTCAACTCCAGTGTGCTGGATTCGAGCGAGTGCGACGTGGGCGAGGAGCGATCGCCAACTCGTTTGTGATGACCAAAGTTGATGTCGAACTCGCCGAGTTGGAGTTCGGCGTCCGATTCCACCCAACCCATGGTCATGGCCTTGCCGTCGATGCGTATCCCAGTGCGACCGCCCAGATCGACCACGAACAGACAGCCCTCGATCACCTGCAAGTACGCGTGCTTTTTGCTCACGCTCGGGTCGTCGAGTTGAATCGTGTTCTGGGGATGACGGCCTAGAAACGCATAGGGCTCCGAAATGACGACCGCTCCCGACGTTCCCGTCGTGCGGTGGGTGTAGACGATGCGCAAAGGCTCGGACATCCCGGACGCGACCGAAAAGCCGTTCATCGCATGACACCTTTACGACAAAGACCCACTTCCCCAATCCATCGTACGCGCTGAAAGTCCTCCTGCCAGTCGGGTTCGCGTGAATCGAGCTACTCGGGGCAGCCGCGCGGCGGGGATTTTTTTCCGATTCTCGGTTGCCTTATTCAGGCCAGCATGGAAACGATGTGTAAGGCGAGCGGCAGCACTTGATTCGCCTGCCGCACGGCTTGATCGTGATGTCGTATTTGGGAAGCGTCGGGGATCGTTGCAGTCGCGCTTCGTACGGCTCCATCTCCTTCTTCGAGAGTCGGATGCCGTTACGGT
>JANOSQ010001120.1:0-3459 GCA_031415915.1 Fimbriiglobus sp.
CACGCAGGATCAACCGAAAGAATTGCTGGCGTACTACGAGGGGATGCGGCCGCTGTTCAAAAAGCAGGCCGACGACTTCGAGAAGAGTTTGGAAGCGGCGATTCCCGCGCAGCTCGACGCGCTGATGGAGTTCGCAGCGCGGGCCTACCGGCGACCGCTGGCCGACAAAGAGCAGACTGAACTGCGCGCGTTGTACCAAGCGATCCGCAAGAAGGGCGCTCCGCACGACGAAGCGTTCCGCGGAGCGCTAGCACGGATTCTGGTCTCCCCCGCGTTCCTCTTCCGCATCGAGAAGTCGGTGCCGGGCAAAGACGCCGGCCCGGTCAACGATTGGGAACTCGCCACGCGGCTGAGCTATTTCCTGTGGGCATCCGCACCCGATGCCGAACTTCGGACGCTGGCGGCTGCCGGGAAGTTGCGCGACCCGAAAGTCGTCACCGAGCAGGTTCAACGCATGTTGAAAGACCCCCGAACGCGGGCGCTCGCCGTCGAGTTCGGCACGCAATGGCTGCACGTCCGCGGATTCGACGAACACAACGAGAAGAACGAAAAGCTCTTCCCCACCTTCGACGCGGCGTTGAAGAGTGCGATGTATGAAGAGTCCATCCTCTTCTTCCAAGACTTGTTCCAACAGAATCGCCCGGTCGCCCACATCCTCGACGCCGATGCGACCTACCTCAACGAAACGCTGGCCAAGCACTACGGCATCCCCGGCGTCACCGGCCCGCAGTTCCGCCGCGTCGAGAAGATTCGCCAATACGGCCGCGGCGGCATCCTCGGCTTGGCGAGCGTGCAGACGCACGAATCCGGCGCCTCGCGCACCAGCCCGACGCTCCGCGGCAATTGGGTTTCCGAAACCCTTCTGGGCGAGAAGCTGCCGAAGCCGCCGCCGGATGTCCCGAAGATTTCGGAAGAGGAAGCCGGCGCGAAACTCACCGTCCGGCAGCAAGTCGAGATGCACTCGAAGGCCCCGCAATGCGCGGTCTGCCACATCCGCGTCGACCCCTTCGGCTTCGCCCTCGAGAAGTACGACCCCATCGGCCGGCACCGCGACAAGGACCTGGGCGGCCTCGCGGTCGATTCCAAAGCGAAGCTCAAAGACGGCACCGAGTTCGAGGGCATCGACGGCCTGCGCAGCTACCTCTTGGAAAAGAAGAAGGACGTGATCATCCGGCTCTTCTGCAAGAAGCTGCTCGGTTACGCCCTCGGTCGCCAAGTGAGCCTCTCGGACACGGCGCTGCTGGACGAGATGGTGATCGAATTGAACAAGCCGACCGGGACGGTAACTACGGCGGTGCAGATGATCGCGGGGAGCCAGCAGTTCCGCAACGTCCGCGGAGCGGATACGATGGAGGGGGAGTGAAGTTGGGGGCGAAAGCGATATTTGAACCTGACGAGTTTTTCGGTGTCGAACAAGGAACTCGGTTGAAAGAGCTGTTCGACCGCTGGCGGATCGCTCGCGATTCGGGCGAGCCGTTTCCCGTCGAAGATCAAGCCGAACTCGAAGCGTTGACGATGGCAGAGTTGAGGGCTTCCGGCCTGCGTGCCAAAGCACTTTCTGCACATAACCGTTAAAGTATTGTGGAGAAATGTAAACATGGTTGACTCTCCTGCAGGATGGCTGTGTGTAGCCGACCCGGACTGGCTTGATTTTTTGTCAATTCAGTCCGACCTGCGCTCGCTCGTTTATTATAAGGGGCCATGCCGACCGCTTACACAATTGCCACTGGATGCGCCTTTCGTTTGTTGTCGCCGGGGCGAGACGCCACGACGAATCCATTTGATCGGCATGTTTAATGGCTACCATGTTCGCAAAACACGCGACGCTTGGATCCATTATCAGCGGCGACTTGGAGTCGCTTCAATCGAAGAATGGGAGGCTCTAAACATTGGCAAAGATGGTCAGATTTCATGTCACGAATTGATCAACTTTCGTTTCGTGGACGAACCTGTTTTGTTATCGTCGACTAGAGTTGTGCTCACGAATGCCGCTTCAAGTATGGGGCGGTACCTGTCAGCTATAGAAGCGAAGCAAATTCTCGACTCCGTTGTCAGTACGAAATCTCCTGTAGAAGCGTTTGAAGGTGAGATTGTTAATCCCATAGGATTGTTCGAAGGTGCCATCCGTCAGATTTTGGTGAACTCGTACGAGAGGAATCGGACTTCTCGGAAACTTTGCTTATCGCACTTCGGACATTCGTGCTCTGTGTGCAAATTCAACTTTCGTGATCGTTACGGGGTTATAGGGGACGAATACATTCATGTTCACCATCTTGTGCCGCTTTCCTCAATTCAAGAATCGTATAGGATTGATCCTATTTGCGACCTGCGGCCGATATGCCCTAATTGTCACGCAATGATTCACACTCGCACCCCGCCATACGAGATTGAAGAGCTCCGCAATCTGTTGAAGCCAGTATAAATCAACATTTGCACTCGACATCGAGGTTCTTTACTTATGACCATTCCATCCACCACCCACCCCTTCTCCCGCCGGGCGTTCCTCAAAGGCGTCGGCGTCACCGTCGCGCTTCCGTGGTTGGAATCGATCCCCGTGTGGGGCGATGACAAACCCGCGAACAAAGCCTCCGAGCCGCCGGTGCGATTCGCCTGCTTATTCAGCGGCAACGGTTACCACTCCAAGGAGTGGTGGGCCAAGGGCGAAGGCGACAAAATGGAACTCGGCCGCGTGCTCGAGCCGCTCAAACCGCACCGCGAGAAGCTCACCTTCTTCAAGGGCCTCTACAACCAAGAGGCCCTCATCGGCGGCATCCACAGTTGCCAAACGGGCAACCTCCTCAGCGGGGCGCACCTCGCCCCGGACGGCGGCATTCAATCGGGCCAGAGTTGCGATCAACTCCTCGCCGAGAAGTTGAAGGGCCAAACGAAGGTGCCGAGCCTGGTGCTGGGTTGCGAGCCGTCGATCGCGGCGATCCACAAAAACTACTCGATGATCTACAGCTCGCACATTTCGTGGAGTTCCGCGACCACGCCGACGCCGCTCGAACTCTACCCGGCCCTCGCCTTCGACCGCCTCTTCCGCGACGAAGTCGGCCGCGCCGACAAGAGCGTCCTCGACGCCGTCACCGCCGACACCCGGGACTTGCGCGGCAGCGTCAGCAAGTCCGACCAGCGCCGGCTCGACGAGTACCTCAGCAGCGTGCGCGAAGTGGAGCGGCGCATCGACGACGCCGGGAAGGCGGGCCGCTTGCAGGGCTGGCGGCCGACGCTCGACAAGCCCGACATGAAGCGCCCGGCCGACGGCATCCCGCAGGACATCGACGCCCACATGCGGCTGATGTGCGACATCCTCGTGCTCGCCTTCCGCACCGACACGACGCGCGTCTGCACGCTGAAATTGAACAACGACCACTCGTCGCTGCGCTTCCCAAATCTGAAGTCGGCGGAGGGGAAGGGGACCATCGATTACATGATCCAGCACCTGCTCAGCCACACCGA
>JANOSQ010001121.1:0-1992 GCA_031415915.1 Fimbriiglobus sp.
TAGCTGCCGTCGGTTTGTCGGCGCATGTCGGTGCAGCCGCCGAGGAAGAAAAACTTGCCGGTGAACGTGTCGTGTTGGGGGAAGGCGTTGCGGAACAACGCCATCGTAGTGAACGCGGCCTTCCGGTTCGACTTCAACATCTCGCGCGAAATCGGGATGTACTTGGTCGTGCCGCTGGTGGTCCCGCTGGAGAGCGCGTAATACGGGATCTTCCCCGGCCATGTGATGTCGTCGAGCCTCGGGTAGGCGTCCTTCCAATACTCGTTCCAGAAGTCGTCGTAGTCGCGCAGTGGGACGCGGGCTTGGTAGTCGGCGACGTTCTGCAAGAACGAGAAATCGTGATCGCGGCCGAACTTGGTCTTCTCCGCCTTCCGGAGAAGCCGGGCTAGCGTTTGTTCTTGGGTCAATGCCGCGTCGGTGCGGTCGAGGTGGCGAACCCGGTATTTGGAAGCGCGCACGATCGCGGTGTCGGTGATTCGCCGGACGAGCCGCGAACCGGCGAGGGGAGCCAACCAAGCGGTGCCGGCCATCGACCATCCTCGAGCGTCGTCGGCCCGGGTATCGGGGAGTTGTGCGGGCCGACGGGATTGTTTTACGAAGTGTCAGAGCCGGACGCGTGAGCGACGTTACAAGAAAACGTCGCTGACGCGTCCGGCTCCGAATGAACCGACGCGGATTCACTCGTCGATGTTGATTTCGCCGGCGTTGCGGGTGACCGCGGCCGCGAGGACGCCGATGTTCGTGCTCGCTTTCAAGAACCGCACCGAACCGTCGCCGTACAGCGTGTTCGCGCCGCCCGTGTGGAAGGCGTAGATGTGGCCGGTGCCGTCGGTGTTGTAGAACGGGTGCGGGTAACTGCCGAGGACTTCGCCGTTGGTCACGTTGATCGCGTTCGGCCCGGGGAACGTCAAGCCGTCGGCCGAGGAGCCGCGGAGGAGGAACAGTTCCGTCGCCGGGCGGCACCAGCCGCCGCCGTTGACGCGGTTGTTGCCGGTGGCGGTCAGCACTTTCTTCCCGTTGCGATAGACGTCCGGTCGCCCGGCCGATTCGGTGAGTTGGATCGTGTTTGAAAGCCCATCCGTGAAGCTGGCGAAGTTCAACTTCTGCGTCTTGGAGATGCCGCCGTTATCGACCTTCGCGGACGCTTGCGGAACCAAGCCGAGCGTGGCGAGTTCCGGCGATACGCCGTAGAACCCGGAGTAATCGCCGTTGGCCACGATCGGCGTCCACGCCGTGTCCGGAGCGCCGTCGACCACCGTACCGTTCGGGGCCGAGGGGCATTCGAACATCTTCAACTTGGTTCCGAACGTCGTCGGTTGCAAGTGCCAGTTCTGGTTTATGTTGACCGTGCGAAAGAGGTTGTCCTGCTCGATGTACGGCAGCAAGTGAGTCGCCCAGCGCACCCGCACAGTGCTCACGGCGTCGGGCCGGATGTTGCTCGGCAAATGGCTGTTCGCGTCGTGGTAATTGTGGAAGGACAACCCGAGTTGCTTGAGGTTGTTGCTGCAGCTCATGCGGGCCGCGGCCTCGCGGACCTTTTGCACCGCGGGCAGGAGCAGGCCGATCAGAATCGCGATGATCGCGATGACGACCAGCAGTTCGATCAGGGTGAAGCCGTCGCGTTTCGTCGCCATGGTCGGGTCTCCGGTTCGGGGTCAGCGCTTGAGTTCGATCGGTCGGATTTCCGTCGGCCCGGTGCCGACGGTCGCGGTCAACTTGGACGTTTCGGGCTTCGCATACTTCGGGTTCAGCCGATTGGCGGGGGGTTCTTCACCGCGGCCGGCCAGCCAGAGTTCGACCGTCACTCGGTACTCCCCGGTCGGGGCACCATCGTCGGTGTCGTACGTCGTGAGCTTGTAAGTCCCATCGGCGCCCACTTTCCCCCGCGGTTTGGTCAGGCTCGTCGGATCGCCCACCGGGTGGAGAACCACCAAGGCATGCTCGGCGGGCTTCCCATCCGGCAGCAACACCTTCCCCGACGCCACGAACGTC
>JANOSQ010001122.1:0-2661 GCA_031415915.1 Fimbriiglobus sp.
AGGCCCACTTGAACGCGGCGGATCGCATCGCGGACTGCGCGGGCAAGGCCTACTTCATCAGCAATGGCGAACCGATCTTGCTTTGGGACTTTCTGAATCGCATCCTCGCCGATGCGGGCTTGCCGCCGGTGACGCGGTCGATCCCCGTCGGCGTGGCGAAGGCCGGGGCGTTGGCGATCGAAAAGATCTACCGCCTGCTCCGGCTCTCCGCCGAGCCGCCGACGACGCGGTTCGTCGTCTCGCAATTGTCGACGAGCCACTGGTACGACATCTCTGCGGCGAAGCGGGATTTGGGGTATGTTCCGGCTATTTCGATTGAGGATGGGCTGCGACGCTTGGCGGCTTCTTTGAAATGAACTCAAAGAGGAACACGGATGACACGGATGAAAGCCGCGATGAAGAGGATCTGAACAAATCGGTCATTTCAGATCCTCTCGATCCCGCCTTTCATCCGTGTCATCCGTGTTCCTCTTGGTGCCGTCCTCCACTCCCGCATACCATGCGGGTATGTTGCGCGAGCTGTCCGTCCAGAACCTGGCCCTCATCGAAGATGTCCGCGTCGAACTCTTCGCCGGCTTCTGCGCGTGGACGGGCGAGACCGGCGCCGGCAAGTCGCTGCTGCTGGGCGCCATCGGTCTGCTCCTCGGCGAGCGCGGGGGCGCCGACCTCATCCGCGCGGGCCAAGACGAACTCCGTGTCACCGGCCGATTCGACCTCTCACGGCCGGAGCAAAAGCAGGCCGCCGAGGAGATGCTGCAAACGACGCTCGAAGACGACGAACTCATCCTCACGCGGCGCCTCACCCGGTCGGGCCGCAGCTCGGCGCTAGTGAACGAGGCACCAGTGTCGGTGGCGACGCTCCGCAAACTCGGCGAGATGCTCGTCGATGTCCACGGCCAGCGCGAGAGTTATTCGCTGCTTCAACCCGCTTATCAACTCGAACTCCTCGACGCCTTCGGCAAACTCGGCGACATCCGCGGCACGTACTCGACGACGGCCGAGACGGTGCGCGGACTGCGTACGAAGCACAAACAACTCGTGGAGAATCGCCAGACGCGCCAGCGCGAGTTGGCGCTGCTCCGGTTCGAGCGAGACGAACTCGTCGCGGCCAACCTCGTACCCGGCGAACTCGCGAACATCCAGCGCGAGCGCGAGAAGCTGCTCAACGCTCAGGATCTTGCCCAGTTCAATGCCGGTGCCGCGGCACGGCTGTACGACGACGAAGGCTCGGTGATGGAAGTCCTCGGCAAGATCTTGCGCGAAGCGCAAACGTGGGGCCGGCTCGACAAGGAGATCGATGCCGTGGCCAAGCGACTGGAAGCGTTGAAGCCGGAAGTGCAGGACATCGCGGAAACCTGCCGGGATCTCGGCGATAAGTTCGAGGCGAACCCGGAGCGATTGAACGCCGTCGAGCGGCGCTTGCAGATGCTCAAGAAGCTCGAAGCGAAGTACGGCAAGCCGCACGAGGAATTAATCCGCTACCGCGATACGCTCGGGGCGCAGGAGCAAACGTTGCAGCGTCAAGAGGAGGACCTCGCCGGGATCGACGCGGCGTTGGCGGCGGCGCTCGAGGAATTGAAGTCGGCCGCGGCAACTCTTTCCAAAGCGCGCGGCAAGGTCGCCAAAAAACTCGCCTGCGAAGCGCAAAAGCACCTCAACGACCTCGGCATGCCCACGGCGAAATTGGAAGCGCAACTCGAAGCCGTGCCGCTCGGCGCCGACGATGTCCCGGCCACCGGCTTCGACCATCTCGAACTGATGCTGACCGCGAACCCCGGCGAACCGGGCCGACCGCTGCGCAAGGTCGCCAGCGGCGGGGAATTGTCGCGCACGATGCTGTCGATCAAGACGGTGCTCGCCGCGCACGATCCCGTCCGCACGCTCGTGGTCTTCGACGAGATCGACGCCAACGTCGGCGGCCGGCTCGGCGATGTGCTGGGCCAGAAACTCGCCGTGCTCGGACGCTCCCACCAAGTGCTCTGCGTCACGCACCTGCCGCAAGTGGCGAGCTATGCGACCAAGCAGTGGACGATCCGCAAAACGAGCACGGCGAAGCGGACATCGACGACGATTTCCCCGCTGGCGACCGACGCGGCCCGCATCGAGGAACTGGCGCTGATGCTCCGCGGCGAAGCCCGCACCGAGACGACGCTGAAAGAAGCGACCGAGATGCTGAAGGCGGCGCGGAAACCGGCGAAACCGTGACGTGGATGACGAGCCGGACGCGTCAGCGACGGACCGCACGCGTACCAATGCTATCGATCCGTCGCTCACGCATCCGGCTCGTATCCCGAACCCATAGCCCGCCCGAGTAACTCCAAATCCAGTCTCGCGTCCGGTTCCGACTTCGGATTCTTGACCAAGTAGGCCGGGTGGAAGGTGCAGATCACGGGGATGCCCGAATGATCGTGGACGCGGCCGCGCAGCGCGGCGATCAGTTCCGTCGTTTCCAAGAGCGTCTGCGCCACTTGGGTGCCCAAGCAGCAGATCGCCTTCGGTTGCGCGAGTTCGAGTTCGCGCACCAAGTAATCCCGGCAGTTCGCGCACTCCTTCGCCGTGGGGAACCGCTTCGGCGCCCGGCAGCGGGTCGCGTTCAACAGGTAGACTTCATCGCGCCTCAACCCCAGCACTTCGAGCGCCCGATTCAACCACGCCGCGGAT